>JBIKQN010000256.1:0-3482 GCA_044349615.1 Phycisphaerales bacterium | reverse complement strand
GTCCGTGGCACGATGAATGCGGACGCGCTGCGCGTTGTGAAGCAAGGGGATATTGCCGCCGTGTGGTTCCCAGCTCGACCAGAGATTCGCGCCGAGGCAGTGATTGATGAACTGGTGATTGTTGGTACGCCGGAAGGTGATGGTGCAGCGTTTCCGTTTGTCGCAACATTGCGCAGCATGGATGGAAGCGTGTTCCCTGGTGTTGAGGCACGCTTAGTGCTGCGCGGAACGCTGGCGGATCGTGTGCTCGTACCGACGAAGGCGATGAAGCAGGATAAGGGTCGCTTCACTGTGAAAGTACTTTCCGGTGCAACCCAAGCAGATCGCGAAGTTCGGGTTGGCGCGTCTGACGGAACAAAGACAGAAGTACTTTCTGGCTTGCAGGCGGGTGAACAGGTCGTGATGCCAGATGCGTGATGTGATGAGTATGAATCTCCAAGAGGCCAAGCGCACGATCATGAGCAGTGCAGCGGTGTTATGTTCCGCGATGGTGATAGTCGCTACTCTTGGATGCGCACAGACCGCAGAAACAGCAGTCACATCTGGAGATGCTGGTGCCCGGGGTCCACTTGATGGGCGGGCGCAACAGCCTGAGGGATCTTCAACAGTCCGCCCGCCACAGCAAGCAACGACCGCCACGCCCCCCGCGCTACGACCTGTGCCGGGAGCAGAGCTTTGTTTGACGCGCACTCATGCTGCCCAAGCACGTGGTCGGGCTTGGACATTGGCAAATCAGCGCCCGGACGGGAGCTTTGGGACATTCGAAAGCCCCCGTGCGCGGGAGATCTACCTTGATACTCAGGCAAGCCACCGAGCTTTTCATACGGCAACGACGGCATTAGTGTGTTGGTCGCTCGTAGCGCCCGCTCGCACGGACCCCGCATCGCGTGCGGCACTCTCGCGTGGGCTGATATGGCTCGAAGCGCAAGGTGAAGTCGGTCGCGCTTCAGGGAACACCTTCTACAGCGTGTGGGCTCATACGTATTTAATGGAGTTGGCTTCAGCAATTCTTGCAGATCCAGAACGAGCAGCTGATCATCAGGCATGGCGAGCAATTCTGGAGCGCGAGGTGCAGGTGGCACGCCGGGAGCAGAGCGCTGAAGGTGGCTGGGCTTATTATGACTTCAATCACGTTGGTCAGAACCCAAGTGGTCATGAAAGTACGAGCTTCAACACGGGTGCAATGATTGAATCACTTCTCAATGCGCGCGCGCAGGGAGCAGTCATTCCGCAGGGGACCATTGAAGACGCGCTTACATGCATGGAGCGAATGCGAATTCCGAGCGGTTCATTTGCCTATGGCACCTATGCCGAATTGAATGTTGCGGGCGATTACAACAAGGTCTCCGGAGCGAGTGGCCGATTGCAAGTGTGCAACTTGGCGCTCTTTCGTAGCGACGCAAAGAGCACGGATGGCGAAGTGCTGCTCCGTGGTGTGGAGTTACTTCGTGAGCGACACTTTTATATTGAGATTGCTCGTGGGCGAGTCATGCCGCACGAGGCGTTTTATCGAAACTCCGGGTATTACTATTTCTTTGGTCACTACTATTGCGCCCGGGTACTGCAACTGGCACCCGCTGGGCCGCGGCGTGATACGTTGGTGCGCTGGCTTGCTGAACAGATGGCGATAGACCAGAACCGTGACGGAAGTTGGTTTGATTACCCGCTTTATGGATACGGCTTTGCCTATGCCACTGGATTTGCGATGCGAACGCTCGAGATTCTTGAGCCAATGATTGCTGAGCAAGTGCGCAACCAAGGCGGCACCGGCGTGATGCCGATGCCGCCCGAGAAATCATCTGGCGCTCGCTGAGTAGCGAAGATGTCACCGCCGGCGTCGGTGTGACATCGCCGCGCATGCGGAGGCCAAGAGCGTCGCCGCTGCACCCGGAGCGGGCACGGCAGGACCACCGCCTGGCGTGTCGTGGACCCACGAACCGTATTCGCCGATATGCCAACCCGCCTCATCAAGCCATGCGTGTGGTGGCATTCCGCCGGTGGATGTCAGCTTTGTTGGTCCAACAATGATTGATGAGTAGACCGGATCAGTGGAGTTGGATCGGACGAACGCTACGGAATCGAGCAACTCCTCCCACGGAAATAAGTCGAGGGTTCCGTCATTGCCGGGGTCAAGATCCATGCCGATGTTTCCAGCGAATGCTCGCACCAAGAGATACGTCACTGAATCTGAATTCTCAAAGTTCAGCGAGTCGCCTGTACCGATGGTCGCGTGGTTGCCTGTTGGATCAAATGAAAGCGATTTGCCATTGAAAGCCGTTGAGCCAAACGTTGCTTCGTGTCCAACAAATCGACCGTTGGAACCAAGTGACCATGGTGAGAGGTCAATTGCCATCTCAACAACGCCGCCTGGGTCGGTACCGCTATCGCCGATCGCCACAAACCAGCATCCGGCAAGTGACATGCCCGGTGCGCCGAGTAATTCGAAGTACTCGTCATTGTCAGCGCCTTGCTGATCGACTCGCAGTTCAGAAATACGAAGCGATGCTGCGACAGTTCCGCCACTACCTGTCGACAGGCCTGCAGAAGCTGTTCCAGCGAGTGCGGTCCATGTCATAGCCACTGCCGCACACTGTGCGGTCTGCAAAGTAAGTCCCTGATGTTTCATGCCGTTCCCTTGCGGCCAAGCCGCGAAAATCCTTGCGCGCTGCTACGGTAAGCCGGTCTTGGCGTGGTTCTCGGAAACACCGCGGAACTTCTGCTGGAATTCCATGGAATCTGCACGTATGGGCACGGTTTGTGCTTGTCCCACTGGGCGAGGCTGGGCACAATGTGGCAATGAAGGTTCTCCACCGCCTTGTTGCCATGCTTCCCTGCATTCCATGCCTTGCGATTGCGGCGTCCGCACAGGCTCAATCGGTACTCCTGATTCCAGACACATCGGCGGACAAAATCTGGGCCTTCAATGCCTTCGACGGCGCACTGATCTCAAACAACTTCATTCCGAGCGATGGCCGCATGAAGCAGGTCATTCAGGTAGCGCAGACGCCGCAAGGAACTTTTCTGTTGGCCGATGCAGGCAACGATCAAGGATGCAGTGCCGACGATGCAGTGCGCGAGTACTCCAGTTGTGGGCAGTACATCCGTACGCTCGCTGGTCCATCGGACGGCGTCTGTAATCCCGAAGGCATCTGTATTGCTTATGGCAAGGTGTGGTTCATACGGCTCTATGACGGCGCAAACGAGACAACCCCAGGCGTCAATGCGATCTGGTCTATGAATTACGACGGCTCTGGTTTGACGCAGGTGTGCGCGAGCCCATCCTTCGGAAAGACATGGTCGCTCTGTCCCTACAACGGTGGATTCTTGGTAGGCGACATTCTGGATAACAATTTGGAGTTCGCCCCTTTGTCGTGTGCCACTTCTGCCCCCTTCTACACCTTTGGTCAAGGTGGCGGCGTGATGCGTCAGCCGCAGCAGATTCAGAGTTTGGCGGATGGATCAGTCGTTGCGATGTTCTTCTC
>JBIKQN010000257.1:0-3482 GCA_044349615.1 Phycisphaerales bacterium | reverse complement strand
GACGCTCTTTCCTCAGCAAACGCTAGCGGTTGTCGGTGAATCCGGATGCGGCAAGAGCGTCACGGCCATGAGCACCATGCAGTTGATCGCGCGTCCGCCGGGACGGTTCGACCGCGGCAGCATTCTGTTTGAGGGGCGTGACATCGTCACTTTGAGCGAAGAAGACATGCTCTCCATTCGTGGTGGGAAGATCGCCATGATCTTTCAAGAGCCAATGACGAGCCTCAATCCGGTCTACAGCATTGGAGACCAGTTGTTGGAGGCCATCTTCCTGCACCAGAAGGTTGGTCCGGAAGAGGCGAAGCGAATTGCCGTGCAGGCCATGAAAGACGTGGGAATCAAGAAGCCGGAAGAACGGCTCGCGATGTACCCGCATCAATTCTCCGGCGGTATGCGGCAGCGTGTCATGATCGCCATGGCACTTGCGTGCCGACCAAAGGTGCTGCTTGCGGACGAGCCGACCACCGCGCTTGATGTCACCATTCAGGCTCAGATTCTTGAACTGCTCCGCGACCTGCAGCGCACCCGTGACATGGGCATCATGCTCATCACTCACAATCTGGGAGTCGTTGCGGAGAACGCCGATGTTGTCTGTGTGATGTATGCGGGTCGCGTGGTGGAGTACGCGAATGTCTTCGAACTCTTTGATGAGCCGCTGCATCCGTACACGCGTGGATTGTTCCGTTCCATTCCGATGCTGCGTGACACGCGCGAGCGCTTGGTGACTATCAAGGATGTCACGCACGATCCGGCGGAATTCCGCAAGATTCCTGGTGTGATTCCGTGGTGGCCAGACATGCCTGCGGGTGTTCGCCCGGAAGGCGCGCCGGGACGGGATGAGCATGTTCTTGTTGAGGTGCGCCCGAATCGGTGGGTTGGCTGCTGGCGCACGCCAGAGCTTGAGGCGCGTAGTCACCGGCGGCCGTGCTTGGACTATCGTCGCGGCGATCGCTGAGTCTGCTACCCGTTGGGACGTTCGTCTACCGGACGCATCTCCCCTCATACAAAGGCCGCCGACGGTAGGGTGGGGGCGCACGCTCCGCTGTAAAGGCGCAAGTCGGCCATGTGGCGCAGTGAGGCCAACTATTCGTGTTTTGGTGTCGCATTGCTATGCTTTTTTTCATGGGCTCTCCTGTTGACAGTGGATTGACTTGGTTCCGCAGTCCGATGACGTGGATGACGGTGTGCTTCGCCACGTTGACTTCGCTAGCGATGTCGAGCAGCGCGGCCGCGGTCGGTGTTCAGTCGACAACGACGGTCATTACCCACGGTTACTCGCCAGGGAGTAAGGGCATCTGGGTCGAGAGCATGGCTAGCGCGATTATCGATCGCGGCGGCGGTATAGGCACCGTGTATCGCTACACCGGCGACACCGGCGTTTGGTCGAAGGTGCCCGAGGCGGGCGGAGACGGATCCGATCAGAACGTCGTGCTGATCTTCAACTGGGTGCCGGAGTCGGCGTCGGTCACCGGCCCAAACTGGCGCTACACGCAGGCGGCGGGGGATGCGCTCAGTGCCATGCTTCTCGATCCAAGCTACGAAGTCGGCTCCGTGGGGCCCGTTCATCTGCTCGGCGATCGAGCGGTGCACTTCATTGGCCACAGCCGCGGCGCAAGCGTCATCAGCGAGGCGATCCGTCGACTCGCCTTGGCTGGCATAGAGGTGGACCAAATGACTACGCTCGATTCGCATCCGGTCGACGGCACGCTCGATGCTCCGTACAACCCCAACTGGGGCGATCCGACGCCGGTGCGCTGGAGCAACGTCGCGTGGGCGGACAACATTTGGCGCGCTGACGGCGGCGGACTGATCAATGGCCTCGATTTCGACGGAATCCCGCTGCCAAACGTCAATGGCGTCGTCCTCAGCGAGAGCGCCCTCAACTGCTGCGCGAACTCCTTCTCCCATTCCGACGTTCACCTTTGGTATCACGGAACGATCGATCGAGCGCAGAATCCAAGCGACGGCGAGCAGGTGATCTCCAACAATGCTCGATCGACGTGGTGGCCGAACGGCTGGGTGCAGACCGGCTACCACTTCTCGATCCTCGGTGGAGGTGCCGCCGAGCGTCCCGCGATCCCCGCAGGAAGCGCCCCACCCTCCGACTCCGCGCCGGTGGTCTTCAACGGAGCGTTCGAGCAAGGCACGCAGGCTGGCTGGACCGCGCACGGCGGTGTGCCCTCGAACATCGTGAGCCTCGGTGGGGGCAACTGGGCGGCGCGACTCGTGGCCGCAGCGCCGCAGTTAGTGCACAACCGAGCGTATCTCCCGGCGCAGTGCGCTCAGTTTTCTATGAAGGTCCGCCGGATCGGGACAGGCGCGACGGACGACGTGCTGCGCGTCTCGCTCCAAGGTCACAACGACGTCGAGCCCGTCACGCTGGAGTCGGCGGCGTGGGATGTCGCGGGGCTCACCTCGGCGTTCCAGACGGTGAGCGTGTTGATTCCCGCTGAGTTCCGTGGGCGAACGAGCCGCGTGCACATCTTTATCGATGGCGCCGGGAATGCCGTGGGATCTACGGTCGAACTCGACGACATCGCCATCACCGCGCTGAACCAGCCGGGCGACGTGAACGGCGATTGCGGGGTCAATGGCGCCGATCTTGGCGCGCTTCTGAGTAGTTGGGGTCCATGTGCTGGCTGCCCCGCGGACCTCACTGGTGACGGCGTTGTCGGCGGCGCCGATCTCGGTGCGCTGCTGGCGCACTGGACGCTCTGAGGACGCATGCTGCGTCGCACTCTTGGCTTTATTGCCGCCGTGAGCACAAGTTCAGGCGCGAAGTAAAGGAGCGCTACCACCAATTCGCGTCATACGTTCACCATGACGGCCAGATTTCAGTCATCGCTGGCGCGTTGTCCCGTTGGATGACTGCTTCAATCAAACCATAGGGGCGGTCGGCAGCGATGAATACTTCGTTGCAGTTCTCTTGACCACATCCGGAGAGGTCAACAGCAAAGTGATGTTTGTTTGGCAGTGAGAGTTTAATGGCCGCAATAGCGGGTAATACGGAGAGGGCGCGTTCGCCCATGGCATAGAGCGTTTGTTGAAGAGAGAGACTGTGATGCTCGGCAAATGTAGTGAGCAGCGCGTGCAAAGCTTGGTTGTACTGCTTGAGCCAATCGAGACGGTCAAGAGTGGCGGCGTCAGTGGCGGTGGCATGCCAGCGCGCGCAGATCTGTGTGGCCATGATGCGGTCAGTTGTTTCAGCAAGCGTGGTGAACTGATCGCGTAGGTAACCCTTGAATTCACTGCCGGTGGTCTTCAGAACTGTTAAGTCCTTCAATCCGGAAACCACCAATTCTCGCACTCCGGTGGTGGTGCGCGACGCAAGCACCGTGGCAGTGCGGATCAGCGAACCATTGCGGCGGAATGCATGCGGATGTGGGGTCCCGTTACAGACGATTCGATCCCAGTCAAACTTTTCGAGCCGAACTTCGACCGTTAAAATGTGCGGGTGATTGCTCAAGAAGTGGCGTGCAAGA
>JBIKQN010000015.1:0-11375 GCA_044349615.1 Phycisphaerales bacterium | reverse complement strand
TCGAATGCGCGCTGAATCTGCAAACCACTGTTCGCTGGCGGTGCGCTTGCTAGCCAGAATGGATTTGGTGATTGGATACCGCCAGTGTTTGTGCTTAGATCAGGCATGTGACTTACCTCCAGTGCTCGCGGTCTTGCTTCCCATCAAGGCTGCATCAATTGCGTGTGCCGCAATCTTTCCTTCTGCTACCGCATTGACTACTTCTTTGCCTGCATTGGTGCAATCGCCACCTGCATACCAGCGGGGTCGACCGGTGTAGCCGTGTTCATCCACCATGATGCGCCCACGCTCAACGCGGATGCCGGTCAACGAATCAAGCATGTGCCCAAGCTTTGACTGCCCGATCGCCATCAGCACCAAGTCTGCTGCGATGGCAAAGTCCGTGCCAGGAATCGGCTTCTTGTTGTCATCAACACGGACGCACTGGATGCCTTGCACATGAGTTGTGCCAGTCAGCGCCGTCGCGACTGCTTTCCACTCTGCGGTCACGCCCTTGCTGAACGCAGCCGACCACTCGTGTGCATATCCGCTCATGCCTTCCCGCTCCCCGCGGTAGAGCATGGTGACCGAAGGAACCCCTAAGCCCCGCAGTTCGCGCGACGCATCGACAGCAGTATTGCCGCCGCCAATGACCACCGCGTGGCGGACCTGTGAAAGGTCGATTTTGCCTAATTTCATTGCCTCAATCCATGCCACGGCGCCTTGGACACCCGCGAGGTGTTCGCCAGGAATACCGAGTGAACTATCTGCACCGAGACCAGCGCCCACAAACACCGCGTCGAAATCCTTCTCAAGCGATGCAAGCGAAATCTGGTCACCCACAGCGACACCGGTGCGCACGTCAATGCCTCCTATGGAGAGCACCCACTCTGCCTCTGCGAGCGCGCGTTCAGCCTTCATTTTGTAAGGGGCAACACCGCTTGAGTTGAGTCCGCCGATAGTGTTCTTACGCTCGAAGATGGTGCAGGAGTGCCCAAAGCGGCGCAACTCATGCGCTGCAGCCAGACTTGCGGGGCCGGCACCGATCAATGCGACGCGCTTGCCGGTGTCTTTGCCCGCTTCAAAGAACTTCCATCCCTCAGAAAATGCAATGTCGGTGGCGTAGCGCTGCAGTTTGCCGATGGCAATTGGCGGCTGCTCCATCTCGTTGTAGACACAAGCGCCCACACACAGCACTTCCACCGGGCAGACACGTGCGCAACTCATTCCAAGGATGTTCGACTCAAAGATCGTCTTTGCAGATCCGTGGACATTGTCTGTCGATATTTTTCGAATGAACTGCGGGATGTCAATGTGAGTTGGACACGCCGCAATGCATGGTGCGTCGCTACAGAACAGGCAGCGGTTGGACTCCACTATCGCTGCATCGCGAAGCAGCGGCAGCTTGAAGTCCTCAAAGGCAGTTTCGGCACGGTTGGTGGGTAGGTGGCTAGTCATGGGTAGATGAAAGACGCGGCCGGAGAACTCCGGCCGCGTCTTTGAATTATTAAGATTACCTTCAGATGCCTATTTGCCATCGAGTGCCCCCCGGGGGTGCGGCGGCGGGTGAGTCCATCACGCCTTCTTTAGGAAGCAGGTCTTGAGAACAAATGTTCCCTTGCCGTCACGTACTTCAACCTCTTCCGGACTGGAAGTCAGGCGGATGTTCTTGTAGGTGGCGCCCCGTTTGATGGTGGTATTGGCGCCCTTCACTTTCAGGTCCTTGATCAGTACAACGGCATCACCTTCGCTCAAGAGCGTTCCGTTGCTGTCTTTAACAATGTCCGCCCATTCATCAGTTTCGTCGGTCATGTGCATATCTCCTGTGTGTAGGCCGGGCTCACCAGCAGCCATTACCAAGACGGTCGTCAGAATTTATATCCAAACGCCTCGATCTCGCGCGCATGCCATTTCGCAACGAGTGCTTGAGTTTCGGGTGAATACAGGGCACGGTAGTCGCCCCCATCCTTGCGATCGCTGGAATTGCGGTGCGCAAGTTGTACTTTCCCTGCAGCTCCAACTCTGCGAAGTACCTCATCAAAGCCTTCGGACAGTTGTTCATACTTGATCATGTAGTCAAAGCATGGCTTGCCATCAATGGAATAGATGCCCCAGTTATCCAAGCGTGAATGATGCATGGCGCGCCACAAAGGCGAGCGCATATCGCGATCAAAGTTGCTGAGATCTTTTACACCGCGCTTCTTGTGCCGATGTGAGTAAAGCGAGATCTGTCTATCCCACGGATTGCGCTCAATGGAGAACTTGAAGTAGTCCTTGAACTTCTCTTCCCCCAGAACGGTTCGCACTTGACGTGCGTTGGCGTGGAACCAGAGTCCGAAGACACTCGGAAAGTATCGACGCAATGTGCCCCGGTGGCCGCGCACAACATCATCGCGTTCCGGCTGACCAGCAGCGAGTGCTGCCACGCTGACTCCGCAAAGTTCGCGCAGGGCATGGAGCACCGATGTGCTGCCCGTCTTCTCGGTGCGCAGGAAAATGAATCGATATCGGTGGGAGATCAGCATGGCGCGCGTCCAAAGACTACATCACTGCACTGGCTACTTCACTCGAGTCGCTCGGCCTGTATTGGTGGGCGCACCCATTGGCTGTCCATTCGAATCGGCAGCGGTGCCTGGCTTCCAAGAGCGCACTTCATATTCAGCACCAAGGGTATGTAACTCATCGCACCACCCATTTGCCCAACGAATCCGAAGAAAGCCATCGGCAATCCACCAGCATCCCACCTTCACGTCATCAATGGTCTTCCATGCCACATGGCTTGACTGGATGGCAACTGCAAATTTCTCACCAGTAGCCGACTGTGCCGCGGGGAGTTCATACACGCCAATCCATGACGCGTAACTTGCAGGCGTCCGGACAGCTTGCCCAAAGTTCGTCGGTGCGCCATCACGCGCAACGCCAGGTCCCCACGATCGCTTGGCAAGTTCTCCAGTTGGCTTGCGCAAGATCACGTCGCGCCAACCATCGATGTAGTCAATGACGATGCGCCCATCGGCAATGACCCAACGGCCGGATTCGCCGAGCGCGCCGTGTGGCCCCTTCGACCAGTTGCTCACCGCACCTCCATCCGCCGCAAGCACCACATCAAATGTCACATTTTCATCGTCAACAAGCGTCCATGCACCAGCAGCATCCGCCGCGGCAATGGGTGTGCCAAGGATGTCCATGCCGCTCGCTGTTGCAGGTGCTCTTTCCTTCAACTCAAAGTCCGCGGTAATGATTCCCATGAAACGCCCATCTTTCTCGACGGGCGCTGAGAAGGTCATCATCTGAATGTCACCGCCGCCAGCATCAAAGAACGGCTCGGACCACATCGCCTTTCCGGACTTGCGTGGCAGAGCAAACCATGACAGGAGTGGGTAGTCATAGCCATCAACAGCAAGTGTCCGGTGTGCGATCTTTCCTTTGCTTCGGTACGAGTACGGCGCTAATTGCTTTCCTGCATACGCAGGATCAAGTGCGAACGTGCTGCCATAGACATCAGGATGTTTCGCTAGAAAGTTGTCGAGTACGGGATAGATGGAATCCTCAGTCAGCGCAACGGTCTTTAGCGTGCTGATTTCTGCCTCAATGGCATTCTCAAGCGCTGCTCGTTCTGATTCCGTTGGCACTACCCACTGCGGAGATTTGCAACCAGCAATGGCGAGCAACGGAAGTAGCGCGAATGCGACGAGTGTGCTCTTGATAAGTGTCATGGCGACTGAACTGTATACGGCGCCGAGTGCACCTGCACGGATTACGAAGGTGTGGTCATGCTGAGCGCAACTGCTTCAGCCACCTTGATTCCATCGATGCCTGCCGAAAGAATCCCGCCTGCGTAGCCTGCGCCTTCGCCACACGGAAACAGCCCAAGCGTGTTCAAACTCTGGAAGTCTTGATCATCGCGCGTAATGCGAATCGGCGAAGAGGTACGGGATTCCACCGCAGTCAGCACTGCATCTTGAAGATCAAAGCCTTTGATTTGCTTGGCAAAGGCGGGGATCGCCTCGCGAATGGCGGTGATTGCATAATCAGGCAGTGCTGTGGAAAGATCGCAGAGATGGACTCCTGGCGTGTACGAGGGAGTCACACTCCCGAGCGCCGTCGACGGGCGCTTTGCTAGGAAGTCGCCAACTAACTGGCCCGGTGCTTCATAGTTGCGCCCGCCAAGTTCGTAGGCCCGCGATTCCCAGAATCGTTGGAATGCAACGCCCGCAAGGGGATCTCCTGGATAGTCCTCTTCCGGCGTGATGCCGACCACAATGCCCGCGTTGGCATTGCGCTCACTGCGCGAATACTGACTCATGCCGTTGGTTACAACGCGACCTTCCTCCGATGTCGCCGCAACCACGGTTCCACCCGGGCACATGCAGAAGGTGTAGACCGATCGACCATTACGTGCGTGATGCACCATCTTGTAATCAGCGGCACCCAAGAGTGGGTTGTCTGCGTTGCTCCCATACCGGCACTTATTGATGAGCGACTGCGGATGCTCAATACGGAAACCAATCGAGAATGGCTTCGCCTCAATATGCACATGGTGACGGTGCAACATTGTGAATGTGTCGCGGGCACTATGTCCTACCGCTAGCACTAGGTGGTCGGTTGCAATGCGCTCGCCACTCGCGAGCGCTACTCCGCTCACGCGCTGCGATCGAACATCATCACCGGAGGCGGCAATCTGTTCGAATTCAATCTCATCCACGCGGCTTTCGAAGCGAATTTCACCACCGAGGGCAATGATCTTGGCGCGCATTCGCTCCACCATTGCAACGAGTCGAAATGTGCCAATGTGGGGTCTGCTTACAAAGAGGATCTCCTCTGGTGCCCCTGATTCGACGAATTCCCGCAGCACCTTGCGCCCGTAGTGTTTGGGGTCCTTCACTTGGCTGTACAGCTTGCCATCAGAGAATGTCCCGGCACCGCCTTCGCCAAACTGCGTGTTTGACTCGGTGTCCAAGATGCCTTGGCGCCACATCTTGAAAGTGTCCTTTGTACGTTCGCGCACAGCCTTACCGCGTTCGAGGATCAGTGGACGAAATCCGGACTGTGCCAATATCAATCCCGCGAACAGCCCGGCTGGTCCCATACCAATCACGATTGGACGAGACGCTTGCGCGGCACTCGCTGTAGCGCGTGCAACAAACTTGTATTCCGTATCCGGCGTGATGCCCAACTTCGCGTTGCGCTTCGCACGGGCAAGCACGCTGTCTTGATCGCGCACTTCCACGTCCACCGTATAGACAAACAGGATCGCATACGGCTTGCGGGCGTCGATGCCGCGCTTGTAAATCTCAAAGCGGATTAGATCTGCAGACGGTATGCCTAGTCGTGCAAGAATCGCCGGACGGAGTGCGTCAGCGGGGTGCTCAAGCGGGAGGGTGAGTTCATTCAGTCGTAGCATTGATTCGTCAGTCGGTTCGCAACGCTCACTCTATCTTCGTGCCGGCATCCGGAAGATGGAGTGACATTACAAATTGGAACCCGAAGACGGGGTAAGCAATTCGCACCCGATACAGTTGCAGTGTGTCCAAGTCATGCCCAAGATCCGCCGCAACGCGTTCAAGCATCTTGCGATAATTGGGAATTTCAGGCATTTCGAATGAATGTTCGCCAGCGCCATGCACCTCTACTGTCTCGGGAATTGAGGTCCGGTCAATATCGCGCCATGCGTCATTCGGGTTCGCTGCGCCTCGCATGCTTGGGGCATAGACGCTCAGCAAGGGTGCCTCGTCGGTAAAGGTTCCCGCTGGGGCAAGTAGGTCGAAGACCAGCAATTTCACCGGTGCGCTCGGCTGCGCGAACGGGCCAACAAGCGGTCGCTCTGGTCTCGCAAACCGTGATCGCCATTCCGGCACTCGCACCATGGCGAGCATGTCTGTCACTGCATGCTTGCCCAGTCCTGATTGCCTCAGGCGATACATCATCTTCCCACCGACCGTATCGAGGTCGAGCACCGCTGGCTTGTTCGTGTACAGGTCCTCAAGCGATAGCGTGCTTGAAGGGACATCAACGGCGTCACTGTGGGCATTCGCCACCGCACCGATCGCATCGAAAGCAAATGACACCGGAATATCAATCCGCAATCGCCGCAGTGCGACGAATCCTTGCAACATGGTTGCAGATAGCAAGTCAGGATTGTTCTTGTTCGGCGTAACAAAGGTGGTGGAAAGCCATGTTGCCGCCTCGATGCCGCGGAGCTCACGCATCCCTTTGAAGACGCGGTAGCGGCTGTCGAGTTCAAGCCGCCGTTGCATATCTGGCTGGTTGGCAGAGATGGCAGCATTGAGCGCCGCGCGCGTGCCATATGAATCACGAATGATCCGGCTAAACAACTCAATAGCATTGATAGCGGCGTCGGCCGTGGACTGTGGCACGCCCTTTGACACAGCTGCCTCAACGATGCCTCGCAGGGTCTCTGGCCCGGGAACACGTTGGAGGGTGTCGAGTGGATTCACGAGCGCAATCGCGCCGAGGGTTCGACTAATGAGAACCCGGCTCACACCAAGATGCGCGGCGAGGGCAGATGGTCCTTGCGGTGCGTCCGGTATCTCTGCGAACATGCGCCGAAACGTAGACGTCAGAGCCGTGGCGATCATGCTCTCCTGTGCACCCGAACCGACGCCCCCGATCGTGGGAAGGGCGCTGTTATTCAAGGGTGTTATCGCGGCTTTGAACAAGGGGTTAGTTTATCGCTGGTTGGCTGAACTGCCAAAGTTTGCCATTGGAATGAACATCGTCCAAGTGAAAATATTTACAACAATGCAACATCAGTGCTTGCGCGACTGTCTTCAAGGAGGCATGGTTGTTTCACCATGCGATCCAGTTTTATCCCCACCGTTGTAGCGTCGGCCTTTTTGGCCATCGCGCCATATGCATCCGCTCAGTACTCATCCGATCCGGCAACTCCGGACGCATTGGTGACCACTGCGCTTGATGATGTCCAGACCAAGCTCGCTCAGGCGCCGAATGGCGACCAGTTTCTCTCATACTTCTCTGACAGCGGATACGACGTGTTTGTTTCGCGCGTGAGCTCAACGGGCAGTGTCCTGTGGTCCACCAAGGTTGAGGACCGAACCTTCTCCTCAACCACGGACTACGGCTTTGCGAGCGATTCCAGTGGCAATGCCTATGTGTGCTACACGGCACTCGACCCGGTGTCAGGCTTCGCACAATTCAAGGTCTCATCGGTGAATGCAAGCGGGGCCATCCGTTGGTCGACCGCCATGTACACCTACACCAACAACAGTTTCGCCAGCCTTGGCAACGGCCGCTGCGTTGTTGCCTCTGATGGTTTTGTGTGGGGCGCGGGTTCAGTCGGCTTTGACAGTGCGCTCGCCCGCTTGAATGCGGAGACTGGTGCCGTCACCTCATCGCTCTTCATCACGGAGGTTGGTGCAAAGCAGATCTGCTCCGGTATGCAGCCATCCACTTCTGGTGCGGTGCTTCTCTCGACGGTGCGCTACACCACGAACTTCAGCAACAAGATTTTGCGCGTCCGCAAGATCAATGCTGATGGCACCTATGCATGGGGCACCTCAGCTGGAGTAGCGGTAGCCACTGTCGGCAACATCCAGACTGGCAACTTCCCTGACTTCATTTCTGATGGCGCTGGCGGTGGTTACCTCCCGTGGTACACGACCTCGCCTCTCAACTGCCGTGTGCAACACGTTGACACTGATGGCAATATGACCTTCGGTGCTGACGGTGTGCCGGTGGCTCTATCCACCACTGCGGACTTTGGCGGCACGGTCGCCACAGTGAACCGCGCGAATCCAACGATCATTCTGGGGTCTGACAATCGCGTATACGCCTATTTCAAGGCGTATTCGTCTTCGATTGGCGGTGCTGTCTGGTACGGGATTGGCGCTCAGTGCTTTGACTCGACGGGCGTTGCGCAATGGGATGCCAATACTGGTGTCATGATTGAGGACTACTCGCCATCAGCGGCCAATTCGGTGTACGACCGCATTCCTGGCGCTGCCATGAAGCTCGGCACAGGTGTTGGCGTTTCGTACATCAATTACGCGTCCGCTTACGCCGGTAACGGCATTGCATCGCGCACAAACACGGATGGCACAACAGCGTGGAAGGTCAGCTTCGCCTCGGAAGCCACGCAGAAGTACCGATTCTCATCATCCCCGTGCCCAACCGGCAGCATCTTGGCTTGGCAGGCAAATGCTGGCGGTCCAAGCGACATCTTCGGAGCGCGCATCAACAGTGATGGCACAGTCGGTAATCCTGCCCCATCATGCATTGCGGACCTCAACAACGATGGCGTGGTCAATGGTGCCGACTTGGGAATCCTGCTCGCTGCTTGGGGGCCATGCTCAGCAACTCCATGCACTGGAGATCTGAATAACGATGGCGTAGTGGATGGAGCTGACCTTGGCATCTTGCTTTCGGCTTGGGGCAACTGCCCAGCCTAAGTCAGCGGGATCAGTGATTTCGATTGCCTCATGATGACTCTTCACAACGCCCCGGCATCTCGCCGGGGCGTTGTCGTACACTGTTTGCCTATGAAATCAGCAATCCGCTCAATGACCCTGTTCGCCTCGTTTCTCCTTGTTGCAATGCTCGTGACTGGTTGTGCGGCTCGCATTGCGCACAAGATTGCCACTTCTGGCGACAAGACGGAGGAGAAGAGCACTCCGGAGCAGGCTCTACGTGCCGCAAACAGTCAGCTGTATGTAGCCATCAACCTAGTGCTCGCAGGCAATCCTGACATGATCGACAATGTCTGGTCGCAGAAGGACGATGTCACGAACTTTGGTCCCTTTGGTGGCCGCATCGCGGGTTGGAAGGCTGTGGATGCCCAGTTCAAGAAGGAAGCAGCCATGAAGATGGGTGGCACCGTGGTCTGCGAGGATCTCACGGTCACCGTCGGCGCCGACATGGGTTTCACAACGTGTGTTGAAGTTGGCAACCATCTCAATCTCAATGGCAAGCCCGAGCAGGTGCGTTTCCGATCAACCAATGTCTTCCGTCTTGAGAAGGGCGAGTGGAAATTGGTCCACCACCACACTGATCCAGCGCCAGTCATGCAAGCAGCCGCTGCACCAAAGGGCTGATCCAACATTTGAATGAAAGAAAGCGGGGATCGGCTGAGTGCCGATCCCCGCTTTGCGTTTTGAGTTCAAACCGCACCAAGCGTGCGGGGTTTAGTCCTGCACTTCGATCGAAACGATCTTGTCGCCAGCCTTGATCTTGTCCACCACCTCAACGCCCTTGGTCACTTTGCCAAAGCAGGTGTGCATGCGATCAAGGTGTGCGGTGCCTTCGCGGCTGTGGCATACAAAGAACTGGGATCCGCCAGTGTCCTTGCCAGCATGGGCCATGGAAAGGACGCCGCGATCATGGCGCTGATTGCCGCCAGTGGTTTCGCACTTGATGGTCCAGCCCGGACCGCCGGTGCCGGTGCCCTTAGGGCAGCCGCCCTGAATCACGAAGTTCGGGAGGACGCGGTGGAAGGTGAGTCCGTCGTAGAAGCCGCTCTTGGCGAGCTTGCAGAAGTTGGCGACGGTGAGTGGGGCGTCAGTGTCGAAGAACTCGACGGTCATATCGCCCTTGGCGGTCTTGATGGTTGCTGTTGACATGGGGCGGAATGATAGTCGAGACAAGCACAGGGTGATTCGATTCGTGCCCCGATTACTCCAGCACTAGACCCAATTGATTGGCTAGACGGCCGCACGCGGACTTCACCTGCGCACCGCCGCGTCGCGTTGGCACGCCAGGTTCCAACCAGACTTGGTTGATGCGGAGGACGCCCGCGGCGCGGTCGCTTGCAAGATCAATCCGGGCAATGAACGTATCCCCCACAAGCACGGGCATGGTGTAGTAGCCATGCACGCGCTTTGCCTTAGGCACGAATGCTTCGAACCGATAGTCGAAGTTGAATAACGCATTGAGCCTTGTCCGATCTCGCGTGAGTGGATCGAATGGGGTGAGTAAGCGTGGCGTCATATCGAGGCTTACGCGCGCGGCGGCGGATTCCCAGTTGCGGCGCGCGAATCCTGGAATTGTGCAACCTGTTTCGCGCTCAAGGAGTGCCCGAACCACTTTGCCACCGGCAACTTGTTCATTGCACCAAGCAGTTGCTTCTGCAACCGTGACGGCATTAATAAACTGCGCAACCTCCCGAGCGGTCGCTGCTCCGAGGCGAACAAGTGCTTGGTCGCACGCCCACGCCACCATGTCGGCGCGCGTGGATGTTTGCGGGAGTTTGCCATAGACACGTTCTGCAAGGTCATAGACCTTTTCAAATCCATCGCGTGAATCAATGGCTAGTTCGCCCGCGCGCCAAAGAAATTCAAGGGCAGATTTATGCGGTGACCAGTCCCACCACCCGGCGTGAGCACGTGGCGGTCTTGGAAAGTCTCGTGTTGCAAGTGGTCCGCGCTCAGTGATGGCATTCTTTACATCAGCAATTGTGGAGCGCCAGTCTCGTCCAAGGCGTTCCCGCATCCATTCATCACGAAGCATGCGTTCCTTGCTTCCCGCAAAGCGATGCGTCCACCATGGCATCCAGTCGCTACGAATGATGCTTGCGTCATGGGTCCAGTGCTCGAAGACCGTGCGAGATACCTCAGCGTGATGCCCAAGCATTTCAGGAACATAGCCATCAAGCCTCGCATGCAGGATCAGGTGGTGAGCCCGCTCCACGGAACTAATGCTGTCAACCTGCACGAACCCGAGTTGCCGAATGATGCGCAGCACTGACGCTCGGCTCGCGCGCTTTGGGGCATGGTCTAAGCCGCAGCCAGCGATGAGTAGATGGCGTGCGGCTTGTTGAGGTACTACCTCAGTGTTAGCCACTGCACGGCGGATCGCTTTCAGTGGCGGACGGCGGGTGGCTTCAAGGCGCCGGGACATTCTTGATGGCCCGGTTGAGTTCGCAATCTGCAGCGAGAACACCGATCACGCGACCGCGCTTCGTTACGGGAATGGAGAAGGTTGCCATCTCTGGCTCTTTGGCACCCGCAGCGAAGTAGGGCTCAGACCACACCGCTTTGTGTTCTGACAATGGCTGAATGAACCATGATTGCGTGGAGTATGAATAGGCTTCAGCAGGGCGATTCCGCCAAGCACGCGACTCTTCCTCTGTGAGCATGCCGGTTCTGCGCAGCGATGCGCGCGTGGCTTTCGCAAGGTCGGTTCGGATGATTTGGCTGCCTTGACGGTAAACGTAAGGCGCAAGCGGCTTGCCAGCGTACGAGGGGTCAATGGCGAATGCCCAACCATAGATATCAGGATGCGCCAGTAGAAATCGTTCAAGTGCGGGATAGATGGAATCAGCGTCAAGCGGAAGCTTCTCAGCAACAGCCACTTGCTCATGCGCGGCGGTCTCAATGTTGACCTGCTCTTGTTCAGTCGCAAGTACTAAGTGCCGACTGGCA
>JBIKQN010000255.1:0-3506 GCA_044349615.1 Phycisphaerales bacterium | reverse complement strand
CTGTCCAGAAAATGTTCCCGGAACTGTCCTGACCAGGGACTGTTGGAATGCATGAATGCACTCGACCGCCCGCGCTTTCAAAGGCGCCGGGCGGTTCTCTTTCCATGAGATCCTGAAGCCAAGGGGCGGGTTCGGACGATGTATGCAGCATGCGCAATGGGCGTGCCTCCATCTTCTTTGATCCTGGCTGGATGTTCCTTATTGCAGGACTGGCGCTTGTTGCCTCCGCGGCACTGGTGCCGGCTACCTATGACCTGTGGGTCATGCGCACGCAGTTGCGGCATCTGGATGCGCAGGAGCGCGAGAACTTCGATCGGCTTGAGGCCTATTCCAAGTTCGTGACCGCACTCGATTCTGCAGAGCCACAGTTGGTGCGTCGATTGGCGGCTTCCCAGTTGAACTTGGTGCCTCGCGGCGAGCGGCCAGTCATTGTTGCTGACAGTGCAAAGCGCAACCCTATTGAGTGGGTGGATGACACGGTGGCGCCGGTGCGTGCCGTGGTTGTTCCGTTCCCTGACTCGTTACTCAGTCGACTAACGCTTGGTCGCAAGGCACTCTGGATTGCCGGGGCAGGCGTCATGTGCATCTTCCTAGGGCTTCTGTCGGCTCCGCTGCGACTGTTGGTTCCTACGCCGCCAACGTTCGAGGAAGCGGGTGCAGTGGCATCGCAGTTGTTGGCAGGTCGGGCGCCAAACCTGGCACTCGTTGGCATTCATAGTGCGCACACCTCTAGTCAGCCGGAAAGCCTCTCGAGTGCCACGCCATCAGTTCGGCTTGGGCATGAAGCTCCGCACGAAAATGAATCCAGCGCACACGGCGCGGACTGATTTGGTTCCGCACGCAATAGCGTGCGAGTATCTGCAGGGCTGTGTGCCGCAAAAATCCCTTGGGTGATGACAAGAAAAAGCGCCTGATATGGTCGGCGCTTTCGCATGCATGCGTACGTTGCGTGCATGTCACGATCACCCAATGAAATTCCCGAACCGGTTCTTCGCCTTGCGCTCGCTGACGAGTGTGGTCCGGCGTTCCACCACGCTGCGCTCGCTTACTTTGGCTCATGGTCAGCAGTGCTCGCTGCTTCCGTGGCAGAACTTGCATGCTTAGACCGTGTCTCACTGTCGCGGGCGGAGCGCATCCATGAACAACTGCGTTCGGTGGAGCCGGATGCAGAGCGGTGTGCCATGGAGCGGATCGGTGCTCGCGCAGTGGTGCTTGGTGATGAGGACTATCCACCGCTTCTAGCGCCAGTTCCACTGCCGCCCATCATGTTGTGGACCCGTGGGCGAACCGCTGCTGCATCAGAGGATGCGGTAGGAATTGTCGGTGCGCGTCGCGCCACTCCCTACGGATGCGCGCAGGCTGCCCGGTTTGCGGCAGCCATGGCAGCCGAGGGTATCGCAGTGATTTCCGGTGGAGCGCGTGGTGTTGATGGCGAGGCACACCGTGCTGCCTTGCGTGTGGGTGGTACCACCGTGGCCGTCCTTGGCTGCGGACTTGCGCAGCCCTATCCACCCGAACATGTGGGGCTCTTTGAAGCGATCGTTGACGCAGGAGGATTGCTCGTCAGCGAGTTCCCGGTGGGGTGGCCGCCAATGGCATCAAACTTCCCGCGTCGGAATCGAATCATCTCTGGGCTGTCGCTGACAGTGTTGGTGGTTGAGGCAAATGTTTCAAGCGGTGCACTGATCACAGCACGGCACGCGATTGATGATCATCGCCGGGATCCATGTGCACTGCCTGGGCCTGTCGATAGCCCGCGATCTGCTGGATGTAATGCGGCCATTCGCGATGGTTGGGTCCATGCGGTCTTGGATCCGGAAGACCTTCTGCGGCTCCTTGATGAAAATGCGGAGCGGTTGGGTCGATTGACGGCGGTGCGACCGGACCTAGCGGCGCTCGGTGTTCCTGAATCGATGCGTGTCCTGGTGGCGCGAGCTGCCGAGTTGATTGCACGTCGACCGCGGATCAGCCCGGACGACTTGGCGGCGTCGTTGCAGATGGAACCAGACAGCATGCCGATGCTGCGGACCTTTGCAGAGTTGCTACTTGTACAAGTAAAGGACGCTCGCACTCAGCGCAGGCGGGCGGCGCGTACCCAGACTGAATCGCCGCGCATGGTGGTGCGCAGTTGGTCAGGTCCAACCGATGGCGTAGAAGATTGCCGAGAAGAACAAATCGCTCAGGATGACGAAGATCACGGTCTGCACCACGGTCTCGGTGGTGGCGCGGCCGACGCCGGCGGCTCCTCCGGTGACTCGCAGGCCGTTGTAGCAGGCGATCAATCCGAGCAGCAGTCCGAAGACGCCGGCCTTCATCAGACCGGTCAGGAAGTCGGACATCTTGAGCTGCGAGATCGTGTTCGAAACATACAGGTCGTAGGGGATACCTAGAACGAGGGTGCCGATCACCATGCCAAAGAAGACAGCGGTGAGGTTGCTCACCACCGCAAGTGCTAGGAGACTAGTGACGGTGGCTACAAGGCGGGGGACCACCAAGTAGCGCACTGGGTTGAGACCCATGGCCTCAAGTGCCTCGACTTCTTCACCAACCACCATCGTGCCGATTTCGGCGGCAATGGAAGCTCCTGCAAACCCGACCATCACAATGGCGGCGATCAGTGGTCCAAGTTCGCGGAACACGGAAACGCCAACAAGGTTTGCAACTTTGTCGGTTTGGCCGTACTGCTCAAGTGTGGGCGATGTCTGTAGTGCCAGGATGATGCCAATGGATCCACTGACGAGCATCACAATGGAAATGGATCGAACGCCAACGCGAACAATCTGTGATGTGATGGCGCCGCTACCGATGCGAACGCGTCGCAGTACGAAGGCGCGCCACATCCATTCGGTAGTATCGCGGGCGAGCCAGAACAGCGATCCAACGAGATCGAAGACCGACATCCAAAAGCCGATCCAGCTATCAAGCAGACGGATCGGGGCACTTGCAGCGGATGTTGATTGAGATTGCTCAGCCATAGGTTCAGAGAGCGAGGGCTGCTTCGAGGGTTGGGGTCATCTTGAAGACATCGGAGAGCCGGGCAATCTCAAAGATCCCGCTCACGCGCTCATTGGCTCCCGCAAGAATAAGGACACATCCCCCACGCTGGCTCAGTTGCAGGGTTTGCACTAAGACGGCCAATCCAGGACTGCTAAGGAACATAGTTCCGGCGAGGTCAATGATCAGCTTTGTGGGCTTCTTAGCAATCGCTTCGGCGATGGCTTTCCGGAAGGGGTCAATGTTGGCAGCGGAGATATCCCCGACGGCATGGACAATGGCGGAGCCATCGATCTGCTCGACTGAGACTTGGAGTGGGTTGATGGCCATGAGGTCTTGGATCTTACACGCGAATCAGTGTTCGTTTGCCACTGGAAGACACCCGTGGTTGGCTGCACCCTCGAGCGATCGCTCATACGCCTGATTGCGCTGGCGCTGGCGCTAGCACAGGCGCGGGGGCAGGTGCTGGCTGCTTGGCTAGCCATGCTTTCCAGGCAGAAATACCGAGTGCT
>JBIKQN010000254.1:0-3510 GCA_044349615.1 Phycisphaerales bacterium | reverse complement strand
CACCCAGTCGAGCAACTGCTTGGCTGCAAACTTCGGCATGCCGCGCGCGCCGCACCATGACTCTAAGGTGACGGAGTCAAGTTCAAAGAATGCGGTTCGCTCAGTGGCGGTCACCGTGTGGCGCCTACGGTCAGGTCGACGGTGCGGTGCTCAATGCCGTGCCTATCAAGCCATGCGCCCATTGCCTCGTCGGCATCCTTGCGCATCACTCGACGTCCGGTTGGATCAATGCCACGATTACGCATCAATTCCTTCAGCGTCCCGGGCAAGCCGAACTCCACTTGCTCGTGATAGACATCATGCTGCTCAACAACGCCGCCGTGCTTCTCAATGAGTTCCACAATCAGCTGCTGGACTAGGTCTTCGGGTGCACTCGCGCCGGCCGTCACGAGGACGGTACTGACGCCATCGAACCACTCTGCGCGTAGCTCGCTGCGGTCATCCACTAGTCGGGCTGGTGTGCCCATATTCTGGCTGATTTCCGTGAGTCGAACGGAATTGGAACTGTTGCGGCTTCCTACTACAAGCACCAAGTCTGCCTGCGGCGCAAGCGCGCGAACAGCACGCTGCCTGTTGGTGGTGGCGTAGCAGATGTCTTCGCTTGGCGGCTCCTTGAGCCCCGGGAATGCTGCCTTCAGCGCAGCAATGATGATGTTGGCATCATCCGTCGAAAGGGTGGTTTGCGTCAGATAGACCAGTTTGTTTGGGTCCTTGACGATGAGCGATGGAATGTCCTTCGGGCTTTCAACAACCTGCGTTGCGTCTGGCGCCTCGCCACGGGTGCCGATGATCTCTTGATGGTCGGCATGGCCAACCAGGAAGATCTGGTACCCAGCGCGCGCGTAACGGATCGCCTCGTTGTGCACCTTGGTGACCAGCGGGCAGGTGGCATCAACCGCGGTGAGGTTGCGGTCATGGGCTTCCTTGCGAAGCGCAGGGCTGACGCCGTGAGCGCTGAAGACCACGATCGAGCCATCGGGAACCTCTGAGAGTTCCTCAATGAACTTCACGCCGCGCCCTTGGAAGCGCTCCACCACATGGCGGTTGTGCACGATTTCGTGATAGACGTAAATGGTCTCGTTGGGGCAGATGTCGATCAACTGGTCGACGACATCAATAGCCATGTACACGCCGGCGCAAAAGCCGCGGGGATTCGCAAGGATGAGCTTCATGGAACGCAGAAGTGTAGCCACAACGCACCCTTGAACGAAGCGGATTTCCGCCTCGACATGTGCGGTTTCGGCTAGAGTTGTGGTTGTGAAACGTGTGGTCGATGAACTTAATGAGTTTGGCCCGTCTCGGATTGGCCCTGGAGTGCCGCCGCCGATGGACGAGGCACGCGCCCGTGCGTGGTGTCAGGCGCTTGCTGAAGGTCATTACGAAAATTTCAGTGTGCTCAGTGCGTTGGTGCCAGTGCGTATGCGCGGCGACTTTGCGGCCGTGTACGCCTTCTGCCGATGGGCCGATGACCTTGGTGATGAAGCGGGCTCGCCCGGCGAAGAGCGATTGCAGTTGTTGGCATGGTGGCGTGGTGAATTGCAGGCATGCTTCGATGGAGCGCCGCGTCATCCGGTGTTTGTTGCCTTGCGCCCCACAATCGTTTCTCGTGGACTTTCGATTCAGCCATTCACGGATCTCATCAGCGCCTTTGAAGAAGATCAGGTGAAGGTCCGCTACGCGACGTGGGACGAACTTCTCTCGTATTGCAAACGCAGCGCCGATCCGGTGGGTCGACTGGTGCTAGCGATATTTGATCTTGACACATCCGAGCGGTGTGCATTGAGTGACCATGTTTGCTCAGCGCTGCAGTTGGTCAATCATGTGCAGGACGTGCAGCGGGATCTCTTGGAGCGCGACCGCATTTACCTACCGGCGGAGTGCACAGCGTCCATCCCGGACTTTGAGGCGCGATTGCGAAAGTCTGCTGAATTGGGCCATGCCTGTGATCAACAGTTCCTTGATGAGTATCGCGCAGCCATTCGCCCGATGGTTGACCGTTGCTGGAAGATGTTTGAAGAGGGTCGCCCGCTTCTACCAACACTGACAGACGAGGCGTATGCAGTCATTCGCCTCTTCATTGAGGGTGGCGAGCGTTTGCTTGGAAACATTGAGGATTGGCACTTGGAGACATGCATCCATCGCCCCAAATTGAGCCGAACCGAACGCGGCATGTTGGTGATGCGCGCTTGGTGGGGTACGCGTGCGCCGCGGTGGATGCGTATCGGTGGACCCACGCGCGGCCTGTCTGCCGCAGGAAATGGTGCGACGGGCGGTTCCCGGTGAATACACGCCTCGAAGTTCCTTCGAATCTTGCTCCGGTATTGGCCGAGTGTGAACGCATTACCCGCGAGCGCGCCCGCAACTTCTGGTACGGACTCAAACTGACACCCGGCGCTGAGCGGGGTGCCATGTATGTGATCTATGCATGGATGCGCGCGGCCGATGATTTGGCAGACGCAGAGGGATTTACTCCGGAAGAGCGCGTTCGTAGGATCGCTGAGTTCCGTGCTGCCACCGACGCAGCGCTTGCCGGAGACATTCCGGACGCATCACCAATCTGGCAAGGCTTGGCTTGGGTAGCAGAGCGACATCAACTTTCGCAGCGCGACTTCCATGACATGCTTGATGGTCAGTTGTCAGATGTTGGCCCAGCGTCTTATGAAAGTTGGGATGACCTGCGCGGTTTCTGCTACCGCGTTGCAAGCACCGTTGGTCTGGTGTGCATTCGCATTTGGGGCTATCAGAATCCCGAAGCACCAGCGCTCGCAGTAGACCGGGGCATTGCTTTCCAGCTCACGAACATTCTTCGTGACTACCGCGAGGACTTTGACCTTGGGCGCGTCTATTTGCCTGCCGAAGACTTTCGGCGCTTTGACCTGACCCCGGAACAGCTCAGAGGTTGGACACAACCAGAGCAATGTGCGGAATTCATGCGGGCGCAGTGCGATCGTGCGGAGCAGTTCTATGTACGCAGCGCTCCGCTTGACCAGATGATCACGCCAAGCTGCTTGCCAACCCTGTGGGCAATGACGCAGATTTATCATGGATTGCTCGGCAAGATTCGAGCTCATCCATCGAAGGTTGTCAGTGACCGTCGCGTGCGCCTTTCGTCCACGCGCAAAGCCTGGATAGCGTGGCGTGCAAGCCGTATGGCTCGAGGCGCACAAGTATGACAGCGCACCATGGCCATGCACCACGAACCGCCGTCGTTGTTGGTGGCGGTATCGCGGGTCTTGCGTGTGCGCTGCGACTTGCAGAGGCCGGTGTCAAGGTCACGGTGCTCGAGACGCGGCGAAAGCTCGGCGGGCGCGCAACCAGTTTCACGGATCCGCGCACTGGCGAAGTGCTCGACAATTGCCAGCATGTCCTGATGGGCTGCTGCACCAATCTTCTTGACTTCTATGACCGCCTGAACGTGACGGATGCTATTGAATGGCACTCGCGCGTTTACTGGGCGCATCCGCCGCATGCGCCGGATGTCATGGAGCCAGGTCTTCTTCCTGCCCCCGC
>JBIKQN010000253.1:0-3537 GCA_044349615.1 Phycisphaerales bacterium | reverse complement strand
GCTTGTCTCAAGCGCAGGGATAACTCCTTCTGTACGTGCAAGCAAGTCGAAGGCATTGAGCGCCTCTGCGTCCGTTGCGGCCACGTAGTGAACTCGTCCAGAATCCTTCCAGTGGCTGTGCTCAGGACCAACGCCGGGGTAGTCAAGACCAGCACTGCAACTATGGACATCAGCTGTCTGTCCGGACGGATCTTGCAACACATAGCTCAGCGAGCCGTGCAGCACGCCTGGCGTCCCGTGAGAGAGTGGTGCTGCGTGGTTGCCAGCCTCTGGGCCGCGCCCGCCGGCTTCTACCCCCACCAGTTTCACCCCAGAATCAGCAACAAATGGTGCAAATATGCCCGCCGCATTGGATCCACCTCCAACGCAAGCCACCACCACATCTGGCAGTCGCCCGTAGCGATCAAGGCACTGTGCACGGGTCTCACGCCCAATCACGCTTTGGAAGTCGCGCACGATCATAGGAAATGGATGCGGCCCCACAACGCTGCCAAGGATGTAGTGCGTTTCACCTACTGAACCCATCCAGTCACGCATCGCTTCGTTGGTTGCATCCTTCAGGGTTCTGCTACCAGTGGTGACTTCATTCACCTTGGCGCCCATCAGCTTCATGCGGAACACGTTCAGCGACTGGCGGCGGATGTCTTCGGCGCCCATGTAAATCTCGCAGGGCAATCCAAAGTGCGCACATGCGGTGGCTGTGGCCACGCCGTGTTGACCAGCACCGGTTTCTGCAATGATCCGCTTCTTGCCCATGCGCATGGCCAAGAGTGCTTGGCCCATGGTGTTGTTGATCTTGTGCGCTCCGGTGTGTGCAAGGTCCTCTCGCTTGAGAACAATTTGCGCACCGCCCGCATGAGCGGTGAGTCGTGGAGCCTCGGTGAGCGGGGTGGCGCGACCGACAAAGTTGTGCAGAAGGTCATTCAGTTGCGCGTGGAAGGCAGGGTCTGCCATTGCCGCGTGGTAAGCGGTTTCAAGTTCCTCAAGCGCTGGTACAAGCGTCTCCGGCACATAGCGACCGCCGAATCGACCAAAGCGACCGCGGGAATCAGGAACGGACGGTGCGTTGTGCAGAGTGCTCATGGAATGGACAATCGTTCAAGGCGCAATGACCAATGCGCGTGGATAATCAACAACGGTCGATCCTAGGCAGCATCCACGGCAGCGGGCGGACGGCGTCGAAACATGCTGCCAATTGGGCCACTCAGGGCATAGCCAGTCATGGCAAGCGCGAGTGATTCATGGAACCACCACACGCCGATCGCCACCACCACCAGCATGCTTGCCATGGCAGGGAGCGACTTTCGCCCCTTAAGGTAACGATTCACAAAGTGTGGATAGCGCATGGGACTCACCATGGCAAATGCACAGAGCAGTGTGGCGGCGGGAATGAACAAGGAGCTAGTGGAGCCAAAGCCAGCAGGCAATTCTGCCTTCCATGTGACAAGTACCAAGTGTTGGTGGAGCAGGGTGAGACTCGCAACCGCACCGCCTGCTCCTGGTGAAGGCAGCCCCTTGAACCAAAGATGGTCATCTTCAGACGCGCTGGTCGTTTCGACATTGAAGCGTGCAAGGCGGAGTGCCGTGCAGCAGATGTAGATGGCAGCAATAGACCAGCACAGCCGTGGATAGAGGTTGCCCGTATCTGGACCAAGAATGGTTTCGCCATCACCAGGGCCGTAATACAAACTCACAAGGCGCAACATCATGAACGCAGGTGCAACGCCAAAGGTGACAACGTCGGCGAGTGAGTCAAGTTGTGCGCCAAGATCGCTTGTTGAATGGGTCAGGCGAGCCAGTGATCCGTCAACGGCATCAAAGGCCATGCCAAGAAACACCAATACACCTGCCACCGTGAGTGGATGCCAACCAAATGGGGTGGGGCCACCGCCTTCGCCAGCACGCGCGGAGTAGTAGATGGCTGCAAATCCGCAGACCAAGTTTGCCATGGTCATCATGGTTGGCAGAACTTTGAGCCCTGGGATGGGACGACCCTTGCGACGGCGCAGGCGCCCGCGCATTCCTCGGGGGCGGTCAGTGGAGTGCGTGCTGTCAGCAGCGCCTTCAAGGCCACCATCGGTGCGAGCCATTCCCGTGGGCTTTGGTTCCGTCATGGGATCGTTCGGGCGTCGAGACTTCATGGCTGGCTTGGTTCCATCGGCTTCGCTGCGTCTTCCACTGGAAATGCGCTGTCGGGCAGGTGTGGAATCATGACGAGAACGGTACGGCGAGCGGCCGCGCCTTGACGCTCTGGTGCGGCTAGAAGTGTGGCTGCACCCAACGTGAGGACGCGGGCGCCGATCTTCCCGGACGCTGCGGCCGCATTCGGTGACGGCGGTCCGGCCACCGTGGCGGCATCGCGTGCGCGTGCTGGCGCCTCCGCGTCCGTCTCAACGAATCCGCCCGGGTCACAGGTGAGTATCCACGCGGTCCCGCGTTGCAACTCAAGTCCCATGGCACAACTGCGCACTACATCGCCAGAAAGTTGGTTGGCATTGCGTATCAGGCTTGTCTGGGCAGCGCCCATGGCAAGTTGCGGCACCAATTCAATAGAGATTCGCAGGCCGTCTTCCATGGTCACTGGCCAAGTGCGTGCCATGAGGCGCGCCTGTGTGCCCATTCGCTCACGCGCCACTCCGTCCACTTCCACCATGGCATTGCCGATGGGAACATTCACCACTTCACGCCATGCAGTGGCGGTGCCAAGCCAGGTTCGCATTTCAAGCGGGCTTCCACCGAACGAGTTGCGGAGTGCGTCCAACTCATCCACCTTGACAGCCCACAGTATGAATCCATTGCGTCGAAGCGCAATCTCATCCACCGCAGCAACGGCTGGTGCGGCATGCGAGCGCAGCGCGTCGTTGAATCGTTCGCTGTCGGTGCTGACTTGCCACGTGAGCACTTCAAGGCCAACCTGACCGGGAGCCATCCGTGTACGCGATTGAATGACCGTTCGTTCCGCAGAAGAACTTGCTGCAGGCAGCGCGTCTGAATTACTTGATTGCCCTGAAGCAGCAGGTGCGTTTGATCCAGTGCTTGCGCATCCTGTGAGTATGAGCCCCGCGATCAATGCCGCGGTGACCGCGCGTCTCATGCGTCGGTCTCATCAGGCATTTCATTCATACGATCAATGAAGCGCCTTACATGACCAAAGCCACGCTTCGTGTGATGGAATGCCACGCGCGGCAAGTGCACATGGTCATCCTCACCCTCAAGTGGTCCCATGTGTTGATCCACGGTTCCGCTCTTTACAAGGTGTGAGAATTCGTCGTTCATTTGCTCCACTTGTCGCTTGGAAAGCGGGCGCTTCACGCGCACAACGAATGTATCGCCGATGTACCGGGAACTGTGATAACGGTGGTAGAAACGAATGATCCTGCTGACTGCATCAGCCGGGGTCGAAGCGATCTCATAGAGCGATGTGTCCTCTTGAGAGATCCAGCCAGCCTCCACCAGATTGTCTACAACGCCTGATTGCCAGCGGTTCCAGTAGTTGCCCGGCTTGCCATCAGGACCGGCGCCTTCAACCAACACAAC
>JBIKQN010000252.1:0-3541 GCA_044349615.1 Phycisphaerales bacterium | reverse complement strand
ATTGATGTGCTCGCCGGCAAACATAGCCGCACGCCGTGCCGCAAACTGCGTCTGGCCGAGGAGCGCAATCAGATCACTCATAACTGCCTGATCGACCCGCTGCTTGCTGAAATCGGTGTGGATGTCCTGTGCCTCAACCGTGAGGGCTGCGGCTCGATGGGGGTCTGCCGCAAAGAGGTCGCGCACATGCGTTGCCTTCATGCGGTTTGCATGAGCCTGGAGCAAGGCGAAGGCGGGAAGGTGGTCGAGCGGTGTTGATGCGGCCATGGGATGCGTAGGATAGGGGTATGACTACCGCTGCTGTTCCAACTGCCGTGCTCGCCATGACCGGGCAATCCATCTGGGTCGACAATATCACCCGCGCCATGTTGGGCGGGCAATTGCAGGAGTACATCGCCAAGTGGTCGGTGGTAGGCCTGACTTCAAATCCAACGATCTTTGCAAAGGCCATCATGGGCAGCAAGGATTACGACGCGCAGGTGGCTGAACTAGCCGCGCGCGGCATGGGCGCCGAGGCAACATTCTTCGAACTGGCGCTTGCGGATTTGCTGCGTGCCTGCGACCTCTTTGCAGGCGTACATCAGCGAACTGGCGGCATCGATGGGTGGTGCTCCCTTGAGGTTAGCCCACTTCTTGCCTACGACGCCAAGAGCACCGTCGAGCAGGCAGTTGCATTGCATGCCCGCGCCAATCGCCCCAACCTTTTTATTAAGGTTCCCGGCACGGCAGCTGGAGTGCCGGCGGTCGAGGAATTGATTTTTCGTGGAGTTCCGATCAATGTAACGCTGCTCTTCTCGACCGCGCATTGGCGCGCTTGCGCAGAGGCATACCTCCGTGGTCTCGAACGCCGTGCAGCAGCAGGACTTTCCCTTGATGTGGCGAGTGTCGGCAGTCTGTTCATTTCCCGCTGGGATAGCTTGCTTGAGTCGAAGTTGCCAGCATCTCTCAAGAACCGGATCGGATTGGCGATTGGTGCAGATTGCTACGCGGACTATGTGGCGCTCCATGCAACAGATCGATGGCTTGCCCTTGAAGGCAAGGGTGCTCGGCCGCAGCGGTTGCTGTTTGCGAGCACAAGCACCAAGGATCCAGCCCTGCCTGCCACCATGTACGCGGCAGGTCTAGCCGCGCCGCGCACGGTTGACACGATGCCGGAAGCAACGCTGAAGGCCATCCATGCAGGACCAGCAGTCACCGCTGTTCTTCCACTGGATGGTGGTCCCATGCGCGCTGCGCTTGCCGAGGCGCGTGCGGCAGGTATTGATCTTGATGCCGCCGCTACGCAACTGCAGGAGCAGGGCGCAAAGTCATTCGAACAAAGCTGGAACGACCTGTTGAAGGATATCGCTGCAAAGAGCGGAGTTCTGGCTGGGCGATGACTACAGCTTCTGGAGCAGCACTTCAAACTGTTCCGGCGGCAGTGGCTGAGAAATCAGGTAGCCCTGCATGGAGTCGCATCCAGCTGCTACGAGCCAATCCCGCTCTTCCTCGGTTTCAACACCCTCGGCGATGACGCCGAGTCCAAGCTTGTGAGCCATCACAATGATTGCCTCGCAGAGTGCGCGGTCATTGCTGTCGCTACCAAGCATTCGAACGAATGACTGATCGATTTTTAGATAGTCGATGTCAAACTTCTTCAGGTAGGCGAGCGAGGAGTAGCCAGTGCCAAAGTCGTCGATGGCAACCTGAATGCCCGCATCGCGGAAGCGTAGTAATCGATTGACAACGTCAGGGTCTGCGTCAAGAAGAAGACCTTCGGTGATCTCGATCACTACGCAGTTACCCGGAATTCCAAGGCTTGTGAGGTGATCGCTCCAAGTGTCTTGCGGGATGTTTCCATCGGCCCGAAACTGAACTGGCGATGCATTGACGCTGATTTGGAAGCCATGAGGAACCATGCCTTGCCACCGCGTTAACCAGCGTGTGGCTTCGCGGAACACCCAATCGCCAATATCAATGATGAGGCCAGTTTCTTCGGCAATCGGGATGAATTCGCTTGGTCCTACCATGCCGCGTTCAGGGTGTTCCCAGCGCAGCAACGCTTCGGCTTTGTGAATGCGACCGGTACCGAGATCCACGATCGGTTGGAAGTACACGCGGAGTTGATCTGCGGCAAGTGCGCCACGGAGATCATGGATGAGCCGAAGGCGGCCCTGCGCAGCCAACTGCAGCGTGTACGTGAAATAACTGAAGCGATTGCGCCCCATGTTCTTGGCGGCATACATTGCCTGATCCGCATTCTTCAGCAGTTGCTCTACATCGGTGGCATCCTCTGGATACAGGGTGATGCCAATACTTGCGGAGACGTAGACCACATCGTCGCCAAGTATGAATGGCTCAGACATGCGGTTGATGATGTCTTGGGCAATGCCTTCAACATGCTTGCTGTCGAGCAACTGGGTGAGAATGACGGTGAACTCGTCGCCGCCAAGACGCGCAACCGTATCGGAATCGCGTGTGCATTCGCGGATACGCCGGCCGACCTCGATCAGCAGTTCGTCACCGATGAGATGACCGAGCGTGTCGTTGATTTCCTTGAAATGGTCTAGATCTATAAAGAGCAGGGCTAGCGATAGTCCGGCGCGTCGTTCCTTCTTGATTTCCTGCTCAAGGCGATCGCGGAACATGCGTCGGTTTGGCAACCCCGTGAGCATGTCAAAGTTGGCTTGTCTCCAGATGAGTTCTTCGGACTGCTTCTTTTCAGTGATGTCAGAGAACAGGACTACATACCCGTGCAGCGAGCCGTCATCGCCAAGGAGCTTATTGATAGTGATGGCCTTGGCGTAAATCTCGCCATTCTTGCGCCGATCCCACATTTCGCCGTGCCAGAAGCCAACGCTATTGATTGCTTCCCACATGGCTTCGTAGAAGGAACGATCTTGGCGTCCGGAGTTGAAGAAGCTTGGACTCTTTCCTAGTACTTCGTCAAGTTCATAGCCAGTGATGCGCGCGCAGGCGGGATTGATGGCGATGATGCAGTAGTCGGTATCGGTGACAAGCATGCCTTCGGCAGTGTGCTGATAGACCAACGCAGCAAGGCGTCGCTCTTCCTCGAGCCGCTTGCGCTCAGTGATGTTTCGACCGATGCCGATGAGGCCGATGACACGACCTTCGTTGTTGAAATACGGCGTGCGCAACATTTCCAGGCAGATGCGCGCGCCGTTTGGATAGTGAACCCATTCTTCGCTGACTCGGGCCTTGCCCAGATCTAGCATTTCCTTGTCAAGTGCCTGCACGGTCACTGCGGTGGCGGCATCAAAGATTGCAGTGACAGTCTTTCCAACGATGGAGCGTTCGGGAAGTCCGGTATATCGCTCAAATGCTTGATTGCAGCCAAGGTAGATGCCGTCTGGCGTCTTGAAGTAGATGAGGTCGGGAATGGAGTCAATGACCGCCCGTAACTGAGCGTGTTCCTGCTCAGATTGCGCACGGAGGCGCTGATTTGCAGCAGTCAGCTCATCTGAATTGACCGCAAGCGCGTTTCCAAGCAGCGTGCGTTCCTGATCGGAGACGTCGTAGTGATCACTGACTGCACCAAGAA
>JBIKQN010000014.1:0-11511 GCA_044349615.1 Phycisphaerales bacterium | reverse complement strand
GCGTCAGTGAATCCCTATGCCATCGCTGGAGGGGAGTGGATGGTGTGTGTGGCAAAGGTCAGGGCGGCAGAAGGATTCCAAGATTCAGATCCTGAAGCGTGGATCAAGACTTACTTTGAGGTAATGCTTCCGTTGCACGTGCAGCGTATGTCTGCATGGATGCAGTGGCGCCGAACGGCGCTTGCGGGCGCGGTTCTCAGCGCGGTGGCAGAGCGGACACGCAAGCAAACCGGAAGCGATCTGATGAAGGAGGTAGAAGATTCCCTCGCGAGTAGTGTTGAGGCGACAGCCCTTTCGCTTCGGAATCTGCGCCTCGCGCACAGCGCAATTGTAAAGGAGAATCGGAAGTGGTTTGAGGAGTTGGTGTCGCGGAACCCAGAACGAACTGACGAGCTTCGGAGTGCTTACTTGCGTGAAGTTGGCATCGTTCGCGGCTCCTTTGCTGGTGCCCTTGAACCTGCGCCCGAGCGTATTGGGCTCGAGCCAGACAGTCCTCATCCGCCACCGAACGCCAGTTTCGACATTGTCCGGCGAAGCTTTGTCTTAAACAATTGGTTGGAACTGGAATTGTGCCGCCAGCGCCTGGATGCTCCAGATCTTGCTGAGGCGCGCGCTGGCGGGCTATTCGGGATGGACCAGTACAAGGAAGCGATGGTAAGGAGTTCACGTACGCAGTCTTGGATTGAGTTTGTGCGCACTCAGGCGTGGGCGCCCGCCATGTAAGGTCGGTCTGAGTACGTCCCGCGTCGCGTCGCGCCTTGGAGGGCTGTAACAGGTGCAATCCTGCTGATTGCTGGGGTTTCCCTCATTCGAGTTTCTGCCTACCAATCTGCCGTTACGCTGTTGCGCCCGTGCTCCTTATCGCCGATCTGCCACCCATCGACGTTCAGCGTGAACTTGCCGCCATGCGCGCTGAGCTTGCGGAGATGCGCGTCGAGCAGCGTGACCAGTGGTTGGACGAGGCGCGCGCGGAGCAGATTCGCGGCGTGGTGCGTGACGTGCTTGCGGATACGTCGGCGCGGACTGCGTACCGCGACACTGAGTGGACGGCCGGCTTGTCGAACGCGCCCGGAGGTGGGTTGCAGATCGAAGCCGCGGACGGGGCGATGAGCATCAAGTTGTCCGGGCTCGTTCAGACGCGCTTTGTGGCGGCGTCGGCGTACGGATCGGCTTCGGGCGCTCCGGGTGTCGATGACACGCGCTGGGGCTTCGAGAATAAGACGGTGATGTTCGCGTTCTCGGGTCACCTGTATGACCCGACGCTCACCTATCTCACGGCCGTTGCGTACACGTCGCAGACGAACCGGTTCTTCACGGTGCCGGGCGCGTACCGGCTGGTGTACTCACGCATCCGCAAGGACCTGGGCGAAGGCTGGGCCGTCGGTACTGGTCTCCTGAACGTGCCGTGGGATTTAGAGAGCGACTACGTCGGATCATCGCAACTCACCGTGGGCGACTACTCGATCTTCAACTATCGCTTCGGTGCTGGTAAGCAGCCCGGCGCAGTCCTTGGCTGGACTGGCGATTGGTTCCGCGCAGCCAGCGGGGTCTTCAACCAGATCAACTCGATCCAACCAGGCTGGAATGCCAAGACGAACCTTTCGTTTGCGGTGACGGGGCGCGCGGAGATGAAGTGGGGAGTTCCGTGGGAACAGATCACGCGTACTTCCGGCGCGCCTGGCGATGTGCCGGGCGTGGTACTTGGGCTCGGCCTCTGCATGAGTAACGGTCGCGCGCAGAATCCGCAGCCGCCTGAGACTTCGCTGGCGACGCCTTCGGCGCAGGGCGTGACGGCGGACGCCCGTGTGCTCTTGGGCGAGACAGTGTTCATCGCGCAGTACGCCTACATGCGCGACGCGGTGGGCGCCCCCGAACTCGGCTGGAACCAGGGCATCAACCTGCAGGCCAGCACCTACGTGGCCCCCAAGGTGGAGGCGTTCGCGGAGGCATGTTGGATGAGCGACGTACCTGTTGAGTGGATCGCGCAGGCGGGCGTGAACTTCTTCATCGACGGCCAGCGCCTCAAGCTGATCTCAAAGTGCGTGGTCCCCTTTGGTGGCGGCAACGTCAACGGCATCCGCAACATCGCGGGCGGTCTTGGCCTTGCAAGCTTTGACAACAACGCGAGCTTCGTTACCGAGTTGCAGGTGATGTTCTGAGGGTGGGGTGGTGATGGGCTTGACAAACGTATCCCATGGGATACAATATGTAAATGCGCGTCAGGATGACGACCGTCTACCGGGACTGGATCATTGGTTTGCGGGACCACATGGCCCGCGCTCGAATCCAGGTCCGCGTCGATCGGCTCGTGCACGGCAACCCTGGTTCGCATCGCGTCCTCAGTGAGGGCGTGTGTGAGTTGAAGATCGACGTCGGTCCTGGCTACCGCGTGTACTTCACTGAGCGGGACGGCGAGCTAATCATCCTGCTCGCAGGCGGCGACAAGTCCACTCAGCGCCGTGACATTGAGCGTGCAATCGAGCTTGCCAAGAATCTCTCCTGAGTCCCATCATCCTGCCCACCGCCGAGATCCGCCATGCCCCGAGCAACCCCATCATCGAAGTCGAAGCGCTCCCCTCCCAAGGCCTCTCGCCGTGGAGCAGGGCACACCCACACGGTTGTCTACGACGTCTCGAAGCAGCTCCGGACACCGAAGGAAATGGCGGCCTACCTCGAGGCTTGGTTGGTCGAGGCCCCCGATGATGCGGCCGGCATCTCTCGGGCACTCGGCGATATTGCCCGCGCGGTCGGCATGAGCAAGGTCGCAAAGCAGTCAGGCCTGAGCCGCGAGAGCCTGTACAAGGCGCTCAGCGAGGATGGTAATCCGAGCCTTGACACGATCCTTCGGGTGGCGCGAGCAGTCGGCGTACGGTTCCACGCGTCGGCGGCGTGAGGTACGGACTTCCACTCGAATCCGCTTACGCTTCCGTTGTGAGCCCGTACGCCGATGCCAACCCTGACGCGCTTCTCGCCGCGATCGTTAGACGTCACCACGCCGAGCGGCATCCGGCAGGCCGATCGCCCGTCGATCCTGCGGGACCTCCGCTATGCCGCGTAGTGAGGCGCAGCGGCTAAGCGACGTGCCTGCTGAGTGGATCGCACAGGCGGGCGTGAACTTCTTCATCGACCGGAGATACAGCGCTGAAAACCGCGCCCGCGGTCTTCTACGAAGAGGAGTCTCGCCTTCGCCGAGGTCGCGCGAGCGCTCCGGCCAAAATCGCCATCGCCGCTCCACCTGGCCCGGGCACGCTGGAGAAGTAGACGTCGTCCAGGAAGACTTGAAAGATCACGCCGAAGATGTTGGGTGGCAGTCCATGAAGTAATACACGGTCAAATGGCACATCGGTGGTGAATCCGACAAATCGGTTCGTGCCGCCTCCGCCCATCGCGCCCGTGGCGAAAAGTTGCTGCTCTCCACTGAAGAATGTGAAGTACTCAAATCCCGGGAAGTAGGTAGCAAATGCAACCATCGGGCGATCGAACGTGATCTCCAGAAACTGGTTTCCGTTGATTCCGCATCCGTCCTGCAGATATGTGTCAGGCGCATTGGAAATGATCCAGTTGCCATCCGTGTCGGTGAAGTGAACTCCGAGATTGGAGTACTGCTCCCGGATTGGCGTGTTGTGCGGATACTCGGTGAAGTCGATGGTCTCGTGTGCCGGATTGGATTGAAGCCAACTGGCCCCATTTCCAGTTGAGACGGTGAATTCAGCGCAGCAGTGTGCAGATATTGCGAGCGCAATGGGTGTGCACAGGAGCAGGTTTGGTAGGCGTTGTGTCATGGGGCATGTGCTCTCGTGAGAGGAAATTGTGCAGATCAGGTGCTCGCAAGCAGGTATGCAAATAGCCAATCGAGCGCCTCTTGGACTTGCTCGCTCGACGCTGTCCCTTCCCAAGCCTCAAATCCGGAGAGAGAGTCAAATCCTAGGATTGACAGAGCTTGGACAAGTGCCGATTCATAGGGATTTTGGGTTTCGCCTCGCTTGAGCGAGAACGAGCAGGCACAGGGGCACTCAGCCCAGTGTCCGAGCAGAAACCCGAGATCCGACCCATCAACGATTCCATCAATGTTGAAGTCTGCGAAGCAGCCACAATGGCCCGTGCAATTCCATGCCCCGAGAAGCGAACCCAGATCGGCTCCATCGACTTGGCAATCACCGTCGAGATCTGCGCAATCGATTGGCTTGAGCAGAAATCCGTGTGTCTCTCCGGTTACGGTCCCGTAGCCCACAATCCATCCGTCGTCACTGACATCAAGAGCTTCGGTTACATGCCAACCACAGGCCGGAGAGATCATGCTGTTGAGATCCGCGCCAGTCCAGATGCCTCCACTGTCGCGATACCAACGCCGGGCGCTTCCCAGCGTCAGGTTGGTACCGACTACTGTGAGCTCGCCATTCCCCCCGGCGTTGGTCAACTTGTATGCAACCGATGCATTAGTCGAGATGCCGATCGCCCCCAAGTCAACCAAAGTGGCTGTTGACGAGCTCCAAAATGAGGCGTGTGCGATGCATTCACTATCGGCGGTCAACGCCAGTCCGACCGCGTAACCTGACTCGTTCACTCCATATCCGGCAGCGCCATAGGCAGTGCCGTTGTCGAGAAGATCGGTCAGCGTAGGCGACACACTCAGTGTCCAGTTGATAGCACGCGCCTGCGGCACGCACGCTGATACGACACAAACCGAAGACGAAGTGCCGATTGCCGTCGGCGCGAACGCAGAATTCACGTCCAAGACGGAGGCATCAGCTCCTCCTCCGCTGGGTCCAACATCATGGACAGATGAGGACGGATCTCCCTCCAAGTAGCGAAACCCATGGTACTCGACCACGGGGTCTTCGCAGGCAGTAACGCCAGTCGCTGATCGTCCGACGACAACTGCGGGAGATGAGTCATTGACGGCGTAGGCGATCGACTCGTCGTAATTCGTCGACAGTGTGGCGAGCTCAACGGTAGCGAGCGTGGGCAAACTTGCAAGATCCCACAGAAAGGCGTGCATGGGATACATGCGGGAGGTGGATTGCGCCCCAACGACTAACCCCGCGCCGTTGATGTCAGTCGCAATCCCATTTAGCGATAGTCCCGCGAGATCAGTGAGATCGTAAAGGGTCGAGCTCGACAGCCCGTAATTGGGACAGTAGAGCCATGCCACTGCATGCAACTGGCCGCTTACGTGTCGTGACCATCCCACTATCTCGTGGTTCTCGCTGATCGCCAGCGCCTGCGACTCCGTTGTGAATGACGACGTGGCGGTGCTCAGCGCGCCCAAGTCAATCACCTGATATCGAGCAACTTGTGCCAGCGCGTATTCTCCCCAGGAGAGCGCGATGATGCCAAGCATTAAAGTCAGACCGAGGACACGTCGTTCGCTCTTGCATGCTAAAACTTGCATTTGGCCACTCCCGGAAAAGGCAATATCGGATGCCGCCGAGCTTTCGGTCAGGGGGGCTCCCGCGCATACAGAGCCTATCACGCTTCTTGAACTTGCGCACCTGATCATGAAGGGGTGAATCAATTCCGAACAACCGCGGACCAAACGTCACCTTGAGCGGGGCTTTCGCGATTTGCGGCGTGCGGCCGCCGTTCACGCGGAGGGTTTGGTGCGGCCAAGGGATCGCAGTCCATTCTCGCGATCGGCTGGGGGGCTCGGGCGCGTTGGAACATCACTCGAATCCGCTTACGATTCTGTCGTGAGCCCGTACGCCGATGCCAACCCTGACGCGCTTCTCGCCGCGATCGGCGCGGAGCTGCCCGCGCTGCGCCGCATGGGCGTGCTGCGTATCGGGGTCTTCGGGTCGCGCGCGCGAGTGGCGGGCCAGCTTGATTCCGACGTCGACGTGCTCGTCGAATTCGAGGCGCACCGCGATCTCCTCGACCTAGTCGAAGTGAAGCAGTACCTCGAGTCGGTGCTCGGGCTTCCGTTAGACGTCACCACGCCGAGCGGCATCCGGCAGGCCGATCGCCCGTCGATCCTGCGGGACCTCCGCTATGCCGCGTAGTGAGGCGCAGCGGCTTCAGGACATGCGCGAAGCGTGCGAGCGCATCGCCGGTTGATGAAGGATGTGGCGACGCACCAGTACCACGGGATCATGCTCGACTTGGTGTGGGAGACCGCATCGGTCAGCGTGCCTCAGTTGTTGCGTTCGTTGCAGTCGGTGCGTTAGCCAGGACCGATCCCCAGCCTTCGTCCGTCGCCGCGAATGCGCACGCGGACCATGCGGATCAGTTCTGCCATGAGCCACCTTCGCAACTCAGTCTCGGCGGCCATCTCTCTTGATCGAAGTTTGGTTGGAGAACTTCTCGGCATCTGATGCAACGGCGCGTCTTTCCCGATCGACATCGATTCCCACCCCCAGAGTATCGATCCATGCAAATGCAACTTGATTGACTCGGGCACGCTCCGCCAATGCGGCCGCCAAATGCAGGTCCGCCTCTTCGCGTGTTAGTCGTCCGGTAGACGGTGGACCAAAGAGCGTTTGCTTGCGCATTGCATCCGCGTGAATGACCCTCTCCTCGGCAATTCGGTAGGCGTCCGTGAACCAACCGGAAAGCATTCGTACCTCATCTGCCAATTCCGGCCTCCTCTGCACTCGGGTAATGCAACTCTCAACAGAGACTCGAGCCGAGCCGGAGTCTGGAAAGACCTCCGGCGCAATCATCTCCAATAGCTCGGGGGACACCATGGCACTAAGCGCGGGCGGCATCGACGTTAAGAGCGCCGGCAGCCATCGACGGTTTGTCACTTCCATTGACCAAGAAGCATCGTTGAACATTTGCAACTCGGCAGATGGGACCAGCGCCTTTCCAAACTCGACGCCGTGTGCCCCGATCAGGCTTGCAACATCAAGTCTGCTCGCCTGGATTCGCCCCGCATCTAATTCGTAGTTACGTAGCGCCTCCAAGCACGGGCCGAATTCGCCGCTATCGATCGCAATGCCTGCCGCTTGCAGAGTTGCGAGTCCGGAACGAACTGCGGTTGAGAAGTCGCCGTCCGCTCCAGCAAGGCCACCGGCCCCCACGAGGCAAAACCCCTGCTGTAGGGCTAGCACTCCATTCGCTCGACGGAGTGCATTTGTCTCCATATCAGGCGTAACTCCATTCGTGCCAGCGGAATCAGCGAGCGCCGCTACGGCAGCTCGCATCCGAAGCACCCGTGCGCGTACGACACTGGATTGAGCAGTCCAAAACGTGCAGAGCGATTCGTGCCGCCGGTGGAGGTCAGGCTCATAGAGTGAATTCGCGGCAGCGGTGTTTAGGGGGTCAAGCAGAGCACGTTCAGCGCGTCTCGCGCTACGTTCTTCAGTCAGGGCCGCCGCCCACTGGATGGTGACGGCGTCCTTCCAAGAGCTTGGGGCTGTTACGACCTCATCGAGGAATGCGACGGCCACAAGTTCGTTTGGAGCGCTCGGTGAGGCTGTGCCAATTCTTCGATTGGTTGCCGGGAGGTCTGTTCGAAGCGTGGGCGGACCAAGGTTTGGAACGACTGCGTCCTGGGCGCTCACCTCTGAAAGCCATGTGCTGTCAATGAAAACGGTCGCATAGATGCCAAACGCGGCCGCCCAAAGAAACCTCGTTGTATTGCATTTCCACATGGCGCGGCGTTTGCCTGATGAACACATGGTGCTTCTCCATTTCCAGAACTCAACGTCCGCAAAAGTCCCTTACTTCAGATGAAGGGAGGACACGGCGGCGGATCGATGCACGGATTCGGGTTGTTGCACGTCGGAGAGTTGGGCGCGCTCTTTCTAGACATGAGCGTCCGTGTTACCACTGGAATCACGCCATAGTTACAAGCGCCGCCGCTCGTGCAGTCCAACGCAACGAACATTTTGCAGGTTCTCGAACCGGCGTTTTCCATCTCGGTGTAGCCGACGCTTGCGCACGCGTCGTAATTCACCTTTTCGGATTCAAAGTACGGCATGCAAGTCACGCCTCCGCACACAGGTGCAGGCAGGTAGGGACCCATTTCGGTCGGCTTGTCGACGCAGGCGCACACGTTGGATGGATATGGTCCTACACAGAGTACGGTCGGCGGACCGCCCGCCCCCGCGACCATCCCTAGGTAAGCGGCCATGCCTGCCGGGACTGCCAGTCTTGAGAGAGTCGCGGTCCATCCTTTGCGTGGTTTCATGGATAAGATCCCTTCTAAAGAGAAGTGATGTGCTAGCAGCGAATTGAAATGGACACCGGAAGTTACTACTGATGGTAAGTGTATCGAGTGACTCGGCGCCTTGTCGTTGCTTGGATCGCGCAGGCGGGCGTGAACTTCTTCATCGACGGCCAGCGCCTCAAGCTGATCTCAAAGTGCGTGGTCCCCTGTGGTGGCGGCAACATCAATGGCATCCGCAACATCGCTGGCGGTCTTGGCCTTGCAAGCTTTGACAACAACGCGAGCTTCGTCACCGAGTTGCAGGTGATGTTCTGAGGGAGGGGTGGGGCGGTGGCGCCGGCGTCACCACCACGCCGATACGCGCGACCGTGTCGGGCGCGGACCAATCAACTTCGATGCGCACGTGCCGCGAGCCGTCGGGGGAGGGTCCGTTCGTTCGTGATGTCGCGGGGTAGGCGGCGGTCGTACTCAACGGTGGGTCGCTGACTGCGCCGCTCGTGAGGTCGATGAAGCGCTCGGGTCCGCCCTGCAAGTAGGGGTTCGTGTTTGGATACGCCATGAACTCCACGCCGAGCCGCCCGTCCGTGGTGATCCACGCGCGTTGCAGTCCCCAGCTTGCCTCGACCCACTCGCCGGCAAGCGGGATGACCTGTACGCCGGAGTCGCCGATGACCGTGAGCTCCCGCAGCGCCAGGCCTCCGGCCGTGGACCGCTCCGACGAATGTTGTTCGTGCTCGGTGGCGAGCGTGACGGCGCGCGCGTGCGGATCGGTGCCGAGTGCCGCGATCGCAGGGCACATCATCCAACCTGCCGGCGGACCGCCAGTGGCGCGACCGCGTCCGCGGCCGACGGTACGGACAGTGCCTGTCGTTGTGTCGATCGCCATGACATCTGCGTCGATGATCGCGGAGCCGTCGTCGCGCGTTCGGTAACCGGATCCCGTGTCTTGAAGCAGCGCCACGATCTCACGGCCGTCCGGCGACCAACCGCAGATTGCCGGAAAGCCCTGCGCGGGGCCGAGGTCGGCGGATTCGCCGCGACCGCGGACCGTATCGAACCAGGCGACGCGCGGCACCCATCCGGTGTCCTCCGAGTGCTCGGTCCACGCGATGGTCGTGCCATCGGGACGCGCGATCCATGGTGGGCTCCATCCGGGCAGGAGAGCAGTGCTCTCCAGTCGAAGTCCATCGGCATTGACGCGGATGACGTCGACGCGCAGGTCGAATTGATATGGACGGTCGATCGTGGAGCGGCGCCACCATGGCCAGTTCGGCACCGCGGAGGCTGCTGCGACTGGCCATGTCTGTATCAGCCGCGGCGTCTGCCGGGGCGCAATCGAGGTGAGGAAGAGGGTGGCACCGCACGCCACCGTGGCGAGCGCTGGGATTCCGACACGTGCCAGTCGAAGGCCACGCCCGAAGCCGCGCACCACGCCGCGCCCATCGAGCGGCAGGCCACACTCGGGGCAACGCAGCGCGCTCGGGCGTTCGCCGTGCACAGCGTTGAGGTCGTGGTTGCAGCGCCGACAGTAACTGCGGCCAGCGGTCCGCGGATGCCGGAAGATGCGTGCGATACCGATGAGGATTGCTAGCACACCAAAGATAATGATCAGCGCGCCGATGTCGGGCCGCGCTGCGTCGAGGAGCGGCCACGCACGCGGATCGACCGTGCGGGAGACGAAGAGCCGGCTGCCGTCTTCCGACCAGCGAGCCTCGTTGATGGCGGTGCCCCGCGTGGAACCGGCATCCGGTAGGTCAATCGACCAGGCTTGAGCAGCAGAGTCTTCGATCCCGGGGTCGCTGGACATGTGGGTGAGGTTACTTTGCGAGCGTCGGCTTCACCATAAACACCACCATGCTTTCAGCCCACTGATCGGGAGCGTGGTTTGGGTCGCGTATGTAGAACGGACCTCTGAGTGGAACTTCGCCGTTGGCTGCGACGGAGTCTTTCGCATCGGCTGCCTGGCAGCCATACAGCCAGTACGCGATCCAGGTGACCTGAAACTCCTTGCGCATTGGTTCGTCGTCGTAGTCGGTGAAGGCCGTGGCTTCATAGAACTTGGCGTGGCGGGTGGTTCCAGCAATGGCAACTGGCGCGCTCTCTGACATGCGACGTAGCGGAGGGTGTTCGCTCTGCTCAGTGAGCGAAGTTTGGAACTGCGCAAATTCGATCTGTGTGATCGCCTTCGCTTCGAGCGCACGTGTGAGGTCGGCAAGCTCGGTGTTCACCGGCGCATACAACCCTGGATTGAATGGCGAGTAGCCCTCGGGAGTTGTGTTTGGCAGGTCTCGCACCGTCGCCCATAGGCAGGGGGGATTGTTCAAGAGGAGCGATCGCACTTGAGCTGCCCAGCCTTGGATTTTTGCTGCGCTCTCCGCGGTCGGCTTGATGGAAGTGAGTGTGATGTTCCCCGATCGCGCTCGTTCGATCGCGTGGAGTTTCTCGCCCGTGGTGATGTCTTGATCAATCCGTGCAATGTGGATGATCGGAACCGGCTTCAGTGGTGGGCGCCATGTTGTTGGTGGCAGCATCTCGATCGGTGTCGACGCGATTGAAAGCCAAAGCTCGATTGTTTGGCGGCGGCGGTGCGCATGCTCGTCATCGGTCAGAAGCCCCGTGCTGCGCGCTGCGTCAAGCGAGATCAACTCGCTTCCAAGGGTCGGCGGACGAGTGACGATCGGTCGATAGGCGATGCATCCCGCGTTGAGAACTACCATAGCGAGCACACCGATGGCAACGAGTGTGCGCAGCGTGCATGGAATCATGATGCGGAGTTCGCGTTGCGCGTGACGCGTTTGGTGATCTTCTTGGTAGTAGTCGTCTTGGTGATCTTCTTGGCAACCTTCTTGGCGGTCTTCTTCGCGACCTTCTTCACGGCTGCCCCCGGCTTGATCTTCTTTCCGTTCGGGCCTCGACCCGTGCTTGCCAGCAACTTCACATAGCTCTCAACATACGCCTTAGCAGGCGTGCGGCGGATCGCTTCGCCGATCACATCAAGCGCGGCGTCCTCCACCTTGGTGAAGCGGATGCAGGATCCGCCCATGTTCAGCTTCTTGCCGGACTTGGCCCATGCCTTCTGGAACCACGCGCGCTCGGCCTTGTCGCTGTAGACGCTCATGAGATAGACGGACAGATTGTTCTTCTGGCTCGACAGCGCGGCCATCATCAGCGGCTTGCTTGGGTCACAGTGGTAACCGGTCGGCCACACGCGGTGCGGCACGGCGTAACCGATCATCCCCCAGAGCATGGATTCTTCGTAGTGCTTGTCGAGGTTCTTGCGGATCACCGTGCGCACTGCCTCGATCCCCTTGCGACGGCCTTCCGGGAGTGAGGCGAGGTACTCCTTGACGGTGGTGGCCTTGCTCTTCATGGGGGCAGGGTATCTGTCGAGGCTCCTCGCG
>JBIKQN010000251.1:0-3562 GCA_044349615.1 Phycisphaerales bacterium | reverse complement strand
CAACAACTTCGGCCAGTGCAACACACCCGCGGATCTCGGTGCGTGCTCCAGCATCGCGGGGGGCTACTTGCATACCATCGCACTCCGAAGCGATGGCGGCGTGCGGTGCTGGGGACGCAACGCCGACGGCCAGTGCAACACACCCGCGGATCTCGGTGCGTGCGGAAGCATCGCGGCGGGCGGAAACCACACCATCGCTCTCACCCGCCCTGACTGCAATTCCAACGGCGTAAACGACTACACGGAACTCGCTGGCCACGACTGCAACGCCAACGGCATCCACGACTGCACGGACAGTCTGGCGGGAAACATCGAAGACTGCAACAACAACGGTCTTGGCGACTCCTGCGAAAAGCAACTCCAAGTGCTTGCTTCCTCCGGGCAAGTCGGTCCCATCGGCGCACTCACTCCGCGCGTCTTCACCGTGAGCAGTGCCGTCGAAGCACTTGAACCAGATGCAGTGACCATTCGTATCCGCGCTCGTGGTGACTTTAGCGGCGGACTTGAGTACATCCGCGTCCGCATCGGCAGCACCTTCGACCGCAACGCGCTTGGTGGAACCGTCGACTGCGGAGCTGGCACGCCGTGGCAGGAATTCACGATGAGTGCAACGGCCTTCAACCAGTCGTTCGAGCCCGATGGTTCGGTCCGCGTTCGACTTGAACCGTCCGTAGCGGTGGATTCGAATCTGTGCCCCGAAGGAACGTGGGTCGAGGTGCAGCTCGTGTACACCGGCGCACGCCCAACTGACTGCAACCTTAATGGAGTGCTCGACACCTGCGAGATCGCTGATGGGCTGACCACCGACGCCAACAACAACGGCGTTCCCGACACTTGCGAAAGTCCCTTCACCGTCTGCCCCGGTGACTTCGACGGCGACAACGCCGTCGGAGGAAGCGACCTCGGCACCCTGCTTGGTGGCTGGGGACCCTGTGCCCCCGGCGCTCCTGGGGATATGGACAACAACGGCACCATCAACGGTGCTGATCTCGGTGCCCTGCTCGGAGCGTGGGGGCCCTGCGTGAACTGACTTCCAAGCCTGAAGCCAATCACTACACACCACGCCGCCCGCACCGGACTCCACTCAATGCGGGCGGCTTTGTAGGCGGAGAATCCGATAACTCTTTAAATCCCTGATGACCGGCTTGCCCGTACGGCACATCCGAGCAACCATAGAGCAGCATGCCGATCCTCACACTTGTCGCTAGCAGCCTCTTGCAGGTCTGCCTTGCCAGTTCGCCGTCAGGCGCACCTGATGGACGAACGCCAGTGTGGGTGTTCTTCAAGGATGATCGAGCCGCGCCAGCATCGCTTGCCGACACTGCACTGACGCCGCGCGCCTTGGCGCGTCGGGCGCTTCGACGCACGCAGCCAGGTCTCTTCGATCGCCTTGATGTTCCGCTGCCAGCAACACGCGCCGCCGCTGTTGAAGGCACCGGCGCCCAGTTGCGTGCGCAGAGTCGTTGGCTTGCAGCAGTCAGTGCCATGGCCACGCCGAAACAAATCGACATGCTGCGCGCACTGCCAGATGTCACGCACGTTGAAACTGTTGGCCGCGGTCGCGCTGGGTGGCAAGGCGAACAACTCGTTGCTTTGCCCGATGGCACAACAGCGAGCACCAACTATGGCGCATCAGCGAATCAGTTGGCGCAGATTGATCTTCCGCGACTTCATGCGCGCGGTAGTACTGGCGCAGGCATGGTGATTGGGGTCCTGGACAGCGGCTTTAACCTTGTCCACGAAGCATTCAACAACCCAGCCCATCCACTGAGCGTCATCGCTGAATGGGACTTCATCAACAATGATGGAAACACCGGAATTCAGCCTGGTGACAACAGTGAACAGCACAAGCACGGAACATGGATTCTTGGAACCATGGGGGCATATCTGCCCGGAACCATCGTCGGCGGCGCCTACGACGCGCAGTATGTTCTCTGCAAGACCGAGAATGTCCCAACGGAAACTCCCATCGAAGAGGACTACTACGTTGCAGGGCTTGAATTCATCGAAGCGCACGGCGCCGATGTTGCAACAAGTTCACTCGGTTACATCGATTGGTACACCCAGGCTGATCTGAATGGAAGCACCGCCGTCACTACGGTGGCAGTGAACGTTGCCACCGCAAACGGTGTTGTCTGCTGCACCGCCGCCGGCAACAGTGGGCATGATGCCAACCCGACCACTAGCACCCTCCTTGCTCCCGCCGATGCGTACAACGTACTGACATGCGGCGCGGTTAATATTAATGGCGCGATCGCCGGGTTCTCATCAAGTGGGCCCACCGCCGACGGTCGGTTGAAGCCAGAGATCCTTGCATGTGGCGTCAGCACCGCTACTGTCCATTCAACGAATGTCACAGGCCTTTCAGGTGTAAGCGGAACAAGCCTGAGCACTCCGCTCTTGGCTGCTGCTGCCGCGTGCATCTTGCAAGCACGACCCGACTACAGCGTTGCAGACATTCGCGAAGCGTTGTTTGCAACTGCCTCGCGCTCCGACCTTGACGGGCTACATCCTGACCCAAACTTTGTGGAGGGTCACGGAATTCTTCGCGCCTACAACGCAGCCACCCGTGGTCGAAAGACGGCGGATGTCAACCTTGACGGCATCGTTAACGGCGTGGACTTGGGTCTCTTACTTGGAAGCTGGGGCTCGTCCGGCGAGCCCGGGTTCGTCTACTGCGACATCAACGTGGACGGAACCGTTGGCGGTCCGGATCTTGGTGAACTGCTCGCGCAGTGGTGACCAAGCATTCTGCGCGTAAATCCGCTAGAGACAATCGGTGCAGCAGCCCAGTGCGCTCGGCTACCCTGCTCGCATGATGAATGCGATCGCAGCGTTGTGCACCGTGTCCGCCAGCATTGGCGCGGCTGCGGTCACTCAATCACAGACTCAACCCGCACGTATGGAACTGGTGGCGAATAGTTCGGCAGACACCATTGTCATCCGAACGGCACTGGCACTTCCTTCGCCGTCACCGCGCAGCGCGTCGCGTTCATTGATTCGGCGCGATCCGATTGAGGCGCAGTTGGTGGCTGGCACGTTCATCACGCCCAAGGCGGGAGCGGCAGCGATCGCGACTGCAAGTGTGCCAGCAAGCGCGCAAGCGGGCGCGTCCGCGGGAGCTAACGATCCAGCCCCTGCGGCAACGCCAGCAATCATCGCACCGATTTGGACCACCATCACCGCGAATGCCGACGGCGTCTTCGAAGGCGAAGAAGGTAGCGCACTCGCGGGCGGCTGGATCTATGCCACAGTCACCAGTGAAACTGAACGAGTGATGATGTTGGATGCATCAGGCCATGGCAGCGTGTTTGTGAACGGCGAACCGCGCAGCGGCGATCCATATTCCTGGGGTTTCGTTCGCGTCCCTGTGAAACTCAAGGCCGGCGAAAACGAACTCCTGTTCTCTGTTGGTCGCGGACGATTGTCAGCAAAGCTCACTGCACCGCCCACTGCTGCTTTCATCTGGAATCTTGATGTACTGGCGCCGTCACTTGTTGCCGAGCGCGACACGGACGGACCGATCGGTGTTGTAGTGGTCAATGCATCGGCGCAACCACTT
>JBIKQN010000250.1:0-3563 GCA_044349615.1 Phycisphaerales bacterium | reverse complement strand
GAGGTGCATCTCAAACGCCTTTGTAAAGTCCTCTAGCTTTGCTTCGATCGCCGCACCTGCCGCTGGACCGCCAGTGTTGTTCACCAACACATGCACTGGACCGGCACTGGCAAGATGGGTGCGCGCGGCAAAGTCCACATCCTTGGCGCTGCTGAAATCCACTTCAACACTCCAGTGTTTCTGAGCGTCGGGCTTCGGCAATTCTTCGAGAGTCCGTACCAGGCCCTGGTCGTTCCGACCACAGATCGTCACTGTGGCACCCGCTGCCGCCATGGCGATGGCGGTCGCCTTGCCGATCCCCTGTGTGGCGCCACAGACAAATGCGTGGCGGCCAAGGAGCGGGAGATGTGCAGGGGCGGGGGCGTTAGCCGGGGTTGTGGACATTGGCGCAGCGTATCGAACCCCGGGTAGGGGTAGAACACGGCAGATGACGATCGCCATACTTGTTGCCATTGCGATGTTTGCTCAGGCAGATCAGCCCTCCCCCGGGGTGAGCCCCTCGCTGACCCCCACCGCCGTTCCTGGTCACTGGGAGGGAAATGGGCTGCCCGAAGGAACGGATGGTGTTGCGTGGTATGTGGGAGAGATCACCCTTGATGACATCGACCGTGCCACAGACATGGTGTTCAGGCCTGGCAACATTGATGATGCAGACGAGACATGGTGTAACGGTACGCGGATTGGTGCTACTGACGGCGTGGAGACCGAGCGCGCGTACACCATTCCAAAGTCAATTCTGCGTACTGGAGTGAATCGCATAGCGCTCCGTGTCACCGACCGGGGTGGCAAGGGTGGCTGGACCGGTACGCCCACATTGAATCCAACACTTGAAGGCGAAGCGTGCGCATTTGACCTCTCTGGAACGTGGTGGATCAGCGCGGGTGATCATCCTGAACTTGCAGCATTCGACCCCGTCATGGATCCCGACCTTCATGCTCGCATGGCACCCATTCCTGTCGGCAAGCGGCGCATGAAGCTGACTCCGATGGCAACGGTCTTGGGGACGCCGCCAGACCTTTGGTACACGGCGCCAGCAAATACGTGGACCGATGCGCTACCAGTTGGCAATGGACGCATGGGTGCCATGGTCTTCGGTGGCGTAGAACGCGAACGCCTACAACTCAACGAGGCCACCGTGTGGCAAGGAAATGCCACCGACCGAAACGCCCCACAATCCAGCGAGTATTTCCAAAAAGCGCGCACGCTTGCGCTCGCTGGAAAGGTACTTGAAGCACAGGAAATCATTCAAAAACACTGCATGCTCCCGGGCGACATGATGCAGCGTAGCCACCAAACGCTTGGCGACCTACGTATTGAGATGCTTGACATGCCGCGGGCCGCGTCTGAGTATCAGCGTTCACTCACTCTGCGTAGTGGCGTTGCTTCCACACGATTTCAAATAGCCGGCGTGTCCATTGTGCGAGACGTGATTACCAGTGCTCCAGATGAACTGTTGCTGGTTGATACACGTGTTGATGGCAACGGCACCCTGCCAGCGATGCGAATCCGTATGCACCGCGACAATTTCGAGACGGATATGCCTTCGCACGCCGCCATACCAACGCGCAATGGTGTACGGCTTTCCTTTGCAGGACAAACCGGGCAAGGCGGCGTGAAATATGAAGCAAGTGCCGATATTCAAAGCGACGGTGGCACTATCACGATAGAAAATGGCGACGCCATCATTCGCAACTCCAAGTCTTTCACAATTGCTGTCGCCGCGCGCACTGACTACTTTGGCAGTGATCCAACACTTCAGTGCGAAAGTGATTTACGAAGTGCGGTCGCTGGTTGGTCTGCTATCAGCACGCGTGCTAGTGCGTGGTATGCCAAGTCTATGGATCGAATATCGCTTGACCTTGGTGGTCCAGCCTTGGAGTCGAGCGTTGTTCCAGAACTTCTTCCAACACCAGCGCGCCTAGCTCGCTTCCGCAACAAGCCCGAATGGGATAATGACTTTGTTTCCCTGTATTTTCAGTATGGGCGCTACCTACTGCTTTCCTCAAGCAGACAAGGAAGCTTGCCAGCCAACCTGCAAGGAATCTGGAACGAACACTTTCAGGCCCCCTGGAACGCCGACTTTCATACCAACATCAATGTGCAAATGAACTATTGGCCTGCGGGTCCATGTGCGCTTGCAGAAACCGAACTTCCACTCATTGACTTGTTGGACAAGATCCGCGTTCGCGGTGTTCGCACCGCACAAGATGTCTACGGTGCGCGCGGTTGGTGCTGCCACCACCTCACAGATGCATGGGCCATGACTGCTCCGGAGGGGCAGACGGTCTGGGGTATGTACCCACTCGGTGGCGCATGGCTTGTTCGCCACGCATGGGAGCATTACGAATTCACCAACGACACAGCGTTCCTACGCGACCGTGCATGGCCAGCCCTCAGTGGAGCAGTGCAATTCTTGCTTGACTATTTAGTGAAAGATCCAAACACAGGCATGCTTGTCAGTGGACCAAGTACGAGTCCAGAAAATAATTTCATACTTCCCAATGGCGCACACGCCAATATCAGTATGGGAACATCCATGGATCAGTGGATCGCTCGAGATTTGCTGGTGAATTACCTTGATGCAGCGCGCATCCTTGGGCGCGGCGGCGATCCACTTCCGCTTGAGGCCGCCACGGCGCTTCCGCTTCTTGCAATGCCTGCGATCGCGGCTGACGGTCGGCTCATGGAGTGGTCGAAGCCATATGGCGAGGCAGAGCCGGGGCATCGGCACATGAGCCACCTCTACGGACTTCACCCAGCCAACTTCATCACCACTGATGGAACGCCCGCACTCGCAAGCGCGGCGCGAGCAAGCCTTGAATCACGGCTAAAGAATGGTGGCGGACATACTGGCTGGAGCCGCGCGTGGCTAATCAACTTCTGGGCCCGGCTTCACGACGGGGAGCGCGCTTGGGGTGATCTCTGTGCGCTGCTTTCAAAGTCAACGTTGCCGAACCTCTTTGATGATCATCCGCCATTTCAAATTGATGGAAACTTCGGCGGCACCGCGGGTGTTGCTGAGATGCTGATGCAGAGCCATGTCCGCACCTGGAGTGCTGGTCATCTTGTGCATCGCATTGATCTTCTTCCCGCGCTGCCGCATGCGTGGAACGATGGTCGCGTCCGTGGGTTGGTCGCGCGCGGAAATGTTGTCGTTGATATTCAGTGGAAAGGCGGCATCATCTCTCGCGTGCAACTGGCATCGCCTGATGCACGCGAGTTGCGGATCAAGATGCCCACTGGCATCACGCGGGCACATGTTGCGGTCGCTGGTCAGGCCCCAATTGACCTTCCGATACCCGATGGCATCGTGATCATTCCACGGGCAGCCGCAGCATCACCGCGCAGCGTGGTGATACTTCCATAGTTTTCCGCTTCTCTGTCACTCTTTAGGTTTAGCGGCGCGCAGCGTGACATCCACTTCCATTTCCTTGCCATCTCGCCAGATCTTCACCTTGGCAATATCGCCAGGCTTATGAGCACGGAGCTTTGCCATCATGGCACCGGTCCCCTCAAGGTCTTCGCCATCCCACGACAGCAGGATGTCACCCTTCTGGATACCC
>JBIKQN010000013.1:0-11572 GCA_044349615.1 Phycisphaerales bacterium | reverse complement strand
GTGGGCGGTAATGCCTGCGTCGGCAGTGATGCCTGAGTGGGTTTGGGATATCGATGCTCTGCCATATGTGGATTGTGGCATGACGCGAGCGAATTGGTCCCGTGGTACTTTGCCTTCCGTGACCAACAAGGCACATATTCTTGGTGCAGGCGGTATTGGCATTGCGACCGCTGCATGCCTCGTGCGAGCCGGTTGGGCTGTAACGATGGTTGATGCCAACGCCGCTAAGGTGGCCTCTGGGCGCTCTGAAGGCATGGTTCTTGATGACCAACCGCCTATTCGGGTGGACTTTGTGGACTTTGACTCCTGGAGCGCGCCGGCGGATGCAACCATTCTCCTATGCACCAAGACCTTCGACAATGCAGCCGTTCTAGCGCGCTTGCGCCACGATCAGGCGGTCGTCCCCGTTCAGAATGGATTCGAACCAGAACTGGAGCGGCGCGAACATCCCAGTGAGGCCATTGCCTCGTTTGTTTCGGCATGTCCGGCGGATCGGCCAGTGGCGCGGATCACGCGTCCGGGTTCGTTGCATATTGGAGCGCGGCGCGCGGTCAGTGCAGCCGAAGCAGGGCGCATCGCTGAACTAGCAGGCGCACTCCGGGCCGGCAATCTGTTTGCAGTTGAGCATGTGGAAGATGTTCGCCCGTTCAAGGCCACCAAGCTGATGTACAACGCGGCCATCTCGCCCTTGGCGGCGAGTGCAGGCGTTGACAACGCCGGGCTTCTCTCAGATCCGCTCGCTCAGCGCCTATTCTTTGCGTTGCTACGGGAGAACTACAGCATTCTGCACGGCATTGGTCAGCGACTGGAAAAGATCGGTCCATTTCATCCGACCACCGTGATGCGGATTCTCTCAACACCTGGTTTGCCTGGCATCATGGGCGTGTTTTTTCGCCCGTCGCTGCGCGGGACCTACTGCTCCATGAGCCCTGACATGGGGAGTGGGCGTACTGAAGTGGATGCATACAACGGTCACCTAGTACGTATTGCAGGTGCGGTGCCATGCCCGATGAATCGTGCGGTCATTGCGCTTGTTGACAGGATTTCCAAAGAGCGATCCGCGCCTAGTCCACTGCATCTTCGTCAACTTGCTGCCACTGTGTGGGGTGGAGTTCGCAAATGAATGTTGTGACCGGTGCTGCTGGGTACATCGGATCTCACCTTGTGGACCAACTGCTCCGAGCGGGTCAATCGGTGCGCATTGTTGAGCACCCATCTGCTTCCGTTGAGCACCTTCCCCTCAAGAATATAGAAGTGGTGCGCGCGGACATTCGAGATGCTTGCGCCATGGGCATTGCGATGCATGGATGCACGCATGTCTATCACTTGGCTGCAGATCCCAATCTATGGCGCCGCGATAGCAGCGAATTTGATGCCATCAATCATGTGGGTGCAGTGAATGTCATGCGGGCGGCACTTGATAACGGTGCAGCGCGGGTGCTCTATGTAAGCACTGAGAGCATCCTCACATCGGAAGCACCTGCAGCGGATCCCGTGGTGATCGAGTCGGCGCGCTTTCGTGAGGAGGACATGATTGGTCCCTACTGCCTGAGTAAGTTCCGCGCTGAACGGGCGGCATTCCAGTTGGCTGAAGCGGGTCATCCGGTGATCGTCTGCAGTCCAACGCTCCCGATCGGCCCCGGTGATCGGAACCAGACGCCGCCGACACGGCTGGCGGTGGCTTTCTGTCGAGGAAAGATTCCTGCCTACCTGGACTGCAGTGTCAACTTGATTGACGTGCGCGATGTAGCACGTGGGTTAGTACGGGCAATGGATCGTGGGCGCCCGGGCGTGCGCTACATGTTGGGCGGGCATAACACCCGGCTTGTCCACTGGTTGGAGATGCTCGCTGCCGTGGTTGGTCGACCTGCACCACGCTATTCGATCCCTTATCCACTGGCACTCGCCGTCGGTTGGTGGAGCGAACGATGGGCCAATACCATCACGCACCGCATGCCGATGGCTACCGTCACTGGCGTGCGGTTAACTAGGCGAACCATGCACTTCGATCACTCTGCAAGCATGGCGGAACTTGGATTGTCGCCGCGGTCCATTGAAGAGTCCACGCGCGATGCCGTGGCGTGGTACCGCCAACAGAAGTGGATCGACTAGTCACTGGCCAATGTTGCAGCCGATGTCACTTGAAAGTGACTTCAAGCAGACTGACGTCATCCTCAAAGTCATCACGCCGACGCACAAGGCGACTGCGTGCAATCAGGCGTTCGACTGCGCCGTCGCCCTTGCGAGCCTCTTCGGAGACATTGGCTAGGAAGCTCTCAAGCGCCCAGCAGCTGCCGTCTTCAAGCATGATTTCGTGGATTCCGTCGCTATACACAAAGAGTTGCGACCCCGGAACGATGGCGGTGGTAGCTGTGCCGTAAGGGGCACCGCTGAAGGCACCGATCATGGGACCACTGATGTCTTCGTTGCCACCGAGTTCCTTGTCAGTGCCACCTGGCGTGTACAGCAGGGCGGGCGGATGGCCTCCGCTTGAGTAACTGAGTTCGCGGCGTGCAAGGTCAGCAACCCCGTACCACATGGTGAAGAACATTCCGTTGTGCTTGCTCATGGGGAACATCTCATTGAGCGCCGAGAGCACCTCGCCTGGGTTGCCTAGATCTGCGCCGCCGAGCGCGTTGACCTGCATGGCATTCATGACGCTCACGGAAAGCAGAGCTGGTCCAACTCCGTGACCGCATACATCCAAGAGGTAGATCGCCATCCGGTTTTCATCAAGCCAGTGGTAGCCGAAGCTGTCACCGCCGAGGCTTGCAGAAGGCACGAACGACCACCGGGTGCGGACGCGTTCGTCAATTGGCTCAGGAATGAGACTCTGCACGTAGTGCGCTGCGCTATCGAGTTCGGCGCGCAATGCGTTGAACGCTTCGTCGCGTTCCTTTTGTGCACGGTTGGCGCGTGCGTGGTATTGGATGCGTGCAATCAACTCCACTGGATCAGGGAGCTTCACCAAGTAATCGTTCGCTCCGCGAGCGAACGCATCGGCCTTGATAGAGGGCTCTTCCTTGACACTCAACACAATCAGCGGTGTGCGCGCAAGCGCAGGGTCGCGGCGATAGGCGCTGACCAATTCAAGGCCATCTGCATCAGGCATCACTAAGTCCTGCAGAATGACATCGGGATTCACCTCGGCAACTTTGGCAAGCGCTTCGGCACCCTTCGTGCAGGAAATCAATTGAATATTCGGATGCGGTAACAGCATGCGCCGTACAGCTTCTGCAATGATCGGTTGATCATCAACAATGAGGACGCGCATCGGGGTTTCGTCAGGTGTTCCGGCGGAAATGCTCATGTGTTAGTTCCTGGTCTTGATTTGCTCAGTGCAGCAGTGACTGCCGGTCCAATATGTTCGATAGCTAAGGTGCGCTCTGCCGCTCCACTTAATGTTGCAGCGCCGGGCATTCCCCAGACCACACTCGTTGCGCGGTCTTGAGCAAATGTGTGCCAGCCGCTGTTTCGCATGGACATCATTCCGGTGGCGCCATCCTTGCCCATTCCTGTGAGCAGAACGGCTGCGCCAGTGCGCGAACGAATCTGCGCAAGGCTTTCAAAGAACACATCAATGGAAGGTCGATGAATCAAATCTGGGTCACCGTCTATGTAATCAAGCGTTCCGCCTGACTTCATAATCATCTGCATAGACTCGCCGGCTACCAAAATAGATCCAGGCAATGGTCGGTCGCCACGACATGCAAGTGTGACTGGTCGGCCAGTCTGTGAGGTGAGCCACTGGGCAAGTCCGGGCAGGAAGTGGACATCCATGTGCTGGACGATCACTACGGCGTATGGCAACACTGCAGGAAGGGACTTTAAAAACGTTGCAAGCGCTTGCGGTCCACCAGTACTGGCACCCACTGCAACCAACATAAAGGGGTCGGCCGCATCACTCGCAAGAGAGTTGCTTTGCGATCCGGAATGGACTGCAGTTGCCACCACCGGCGCCACGGATGCGGGTGAAGGAGTGCCCGCTGCTGTCGCTTTGAATTCGGAAACCGTTAACTGGCGTACGGCCGCAATCTTGCCAAGAAGCGCCTTGTCGCCATGGGTGCCGGAACTTCCAAGCCGCGGCGTATCTACTGCGTCGAGCGCACCGGCACCGATAGCCTCATAGACGCGTGAGGCGTTGCCCTCAACGGTGGCAGTGACCACCACTATTGGGCAAGGGGTATCGCGCATGATGAGTCGGGTTGACTCGACACCGTCCATGACGGGCATGATGAGATCCATCAAGATGAGATCAGGCCGGTCGGCCTTGGCTCGCTCAACCGCCTCCGCACCGTCACTTGCCATCCAAGCAATCGCGACATCTGGCACGTGCAATACCACGCGCCGAAGAGCTTCCCGCGCCATGGCGAGGTCGTTGACAATGGCGATACGAAAGGGCACTGAGGGATGTTACCGATAGCGGTGAGGCGATGAAGCGGCGGCGACACGTGATGTTGGTCTTTCCATGACCATTCAGGGTGTTCCAACTAGACCAGTGACTGTTGTGATAAAGCTCTGATCTTGGAAACTACCTTTGGTGAGATAAGCATTTGCACCAGCGTCCATGCCAGCGCGGCGATCTTCTTCACGATCCTTGTAACTGACGACCGCAATCGGTACATGCGCGAAGCGTGGGTCGGACCGCACCATGCGGACAAGTTCAATGCCGTTCATTCGTGGCATGTCAATGTCAGTCACTAGCATGTCGAATCGTCCAGCGCGGATTTGATTCCACGCATCCATGCCGTCCACTGCAACAGCGACGTCGTACCCAAGCCTAGTCAGTAATTGGCGCTCAACCTCGCGTACGGTAATGGAGTCCTCGGCTACCAGAATGCGTTTGGCAACACGGCGCGGACCCGCAGAGATCTCCGAGGATCCCATGCCGATAAATGTCCCTTCACTCAACTGCTTCCGCAATGCAGCGAGTGTGTCCTCAACATCAACGATCAATGCTGGCGAGCCATCATCCAAGATGGCTGCGGCGGAAATATGGGGGATCTTTCCAAGGCGTGGATCAAGCGTGCGAACAACCAAGTCTTGCTCGCCGAGGAATTTGGTGACTACTAAGCCAACGCGTCCTTGGTCGTCGCCCAAGATGACCACGCTGGTTGCTTCGTCTCTTGGCGTTTCTCCGAGTCCAAACAGTGCAGCTCCGTCAAGAAGGCCAGTTGCCTCGCCATCAACATCGCATTGCAGTCGCCCTTGGGTGACCGTGATTGCGCCACCGCCCACGCGAAGAACGCGTTCGATACGCGCAAGTGGGAATGCATAGGGCTCATTGGAAACCTCTACCAATGCCGCACGCAACACGCTCAACGTGACAGGCAATTGCAGCGCGAAGGTTGTTCCAGTGCCTACGCGACTATCGATACGAACGGTCCCTGAGGTGGATGTCACCATCTGGTGCACCACATCTAAGCCAACACCGCGCCCGGAGATTTCCGTGACCTGCTTTGCCGTGCTGAACCCCGGTAAGAACAGGAAGTCAAAGAGTTCGCGTTCGCTGAGTCGTGCAGCCAAATCGGCCGTTTGCATGCCGCGCTCCACAACCTTGCGCCGAATTGAATCGGCCTCAATGCCCTTGCCGTCGTCAGTCACGCGAACAAGCAATTGCCCTGCATGATGTCTTGCCTCAACCACGATGCGAGCCTGCTCTGGCTTGCCGTTCGCGCGTCGCTCTTCAGGCATCTCAATACCATGATCGACGGCATTTCGAATGATGTGGTTGAGTGGCGCTTCAAGTCGAGCAAGAATGTCCCGGTCAACGGGCACGTCGGCTCCGACAATGTCAAATCGAACGCTCTTTCCAAGTTGGCGCGCAACATCACGCACCATGCGCGGAAAGCCTGATACTCCTTCGCCAAACGGCCGCATGCGGCTGCCGATCACTTCGTGATAGAGCGCGGTGGAAACTTCCTCTGTTCGTCGAAAGAAGTTTTCAAGGTCAAAGATACGCTCGGTAAGCGATGCCTCTGCTCGTCCGACTGCATCGCGTGCTATGGCAATTCGAGCAGTGTCGCCGCGACGCATCGCGGCCTCAAGTGCTTCGCGTGCACGCGTTAGTTCGGCCCGCACTGCGCCCAACGCGCGACGTAACGCTGGTGAGCGGCGACCCTCAACCATTGACTCACCAGCAAGCTGCATCATGCGATCGAGATTGTCAGCATTGACCCGAACCGCGCGTGACTCGGGCGCAGCTGTAGGTGTGGCTGCTGATGTAGCAGGCATATCAATAGTGGGAATGGGCCGCTGAACAACGGCGTCAACTCGGCGCGGTGCCGCGGGGGGTGCTACGACAGCGCGCGCATCATGAGACTCGCCCGAGGCAGGTGGTGCCGAGGCTGGCATGGCAGTTGCCGCTATGGGTGCTTCAGGCGCAACGGCAGCCGGAGCCGCCACAGTTGGCTGCGCCGCAGCGGGGGGTGTGGCGGCTGCTTCAGGCGGTGCGGCGGCAGGTGCAGGTGCTGCTGCAGGAGTTGGCGCGGCAACATCTACCGCTGCAGCGGACAAAGCAATGGTGAGCGTATTGATCTCACTGGCATTTTTGGAACTCCACTCCGGAAGATCCGCCTCATTCTGCTGCGAGATGCGCTGCAGCAGATCTGTGCCTTCAAGCAGTTGGTCGATACGAGGGCGTGTTGTCCGCTCCTGTCCCTTCTGAATACGCACCAAGGCGTCTTCCATGTGGTGGGCCACCGCCACCGCCGCATCAATACCGACGATGCGCGCTGCACCCTTAATAGAATGGGCTGCTCGCATGAGCGGCACGATGATTCCAATGTCATCCGGCGCGCTTTCGAGTTTGAGTAGCCCGTCACTCAGGGCAGCGCAGTGGGTATCAACCTCTGCGCGAAACAGTTCGTACATTGAGAATCCGCCGAGATCGCTCATGATGTGGCTCCTCGGAAGATCGAGAACAGGCTGTGAATATCAAGGACTACGGCTTCGCCTTCTTCAATACGAGCAAGTGCGCGTGCGCATCCACTCTTGGCCGATGAGATAGTCATGGGCGGTGCACGGAGTGACCCCTCGTCAACATCGGCAACGCCCACAATGGCGTCTACTTCAAATGCCCATCGCTCGCGACCTTGCTCGGCAACCACCAGAATGGAGCGCTCGCGCTTGGCTGGCGCGGGAACACCCAGCGCGGCTTCGATAGACATGCAGAGTAGAAGTTCACCGTCATGATTGGAGAGACCGCGAAAGATCTTGTTGCTGCGGTGGGGTACGCGATGAATAGTGCTAGCTACAACCACTTTCGCAGCTTCACCTGCAAGAATGGCAAGCATTTCACCGCCCGCACGCATGACTAGCAGGCTGATGCGTGAACGAGACCGTTCATCAAGGGGTGCAGCCAGTGCTGCGGTAGCGTGGTCCAGATCTAGCTCGGTCAGTGGGCGAGTGAGTAACTGTTCTAGTCCGGCAACTGCAGAACTTGTCGGCTTAACTATTGAAAGCGTGCGATCTTCACTCATAGTGCTCCCTTTGTGGCGCGGAGTCTGTAGCGCTGTGCAAGTGCATCATCACCGCGGCGCTCAGCGAGAATTGCCAAGTGGAGCAGTGCATCCACATTCTGCGGATCGAGGTAAACAACCTGCCGCCATGCGCTTTCGGCGCGTGTTGAATCGCCAAGTCCTAAGTGAACTGCGCCTAGCAATTCCATCAGCGCAAGGGAGCGATCTCCCGTGGAGTGGATGCGCTCAGCGATATCTGCCGCGCGACGCAAGTCGCCAGCATCTGCAGCAGCGCGCGCACTTTGGAACATCTTGGAGCCAAGTGGTTCCGTGGTTTCCATCGAGGTTTGTACGAGTGGTGTTGATGGAACGTCCTTTGGCTGGGTCTTTGCAGCGGACTGCGGCGGCAAAGGTGATACGGTTCGAAGCCTGGTTGTTGGCGTCATGGGCATCCGGCTTTCCCCCATCCTCTGCTCAGGATGTCCAGTGTCATTCGTGGATGGCGCAATACTTCTGCGTGCGAAGGCAAATGCACCGGGCTGTGCACCCTTTGCAATGTCGAACGAGCTTTCTAGTCCAAAGAGAGCAGGGCGCTCTGCATGACCAAGATAAAGAATCCCCTCAGGATGCAGCACGGCTGCTAACTGCTCACCGATGGCGCGGCGTCCGGTATCGCTCAGGTAGATCGCAAGATTGCGGCAGAAGACCGCGTCAAAGGATCCGCGCGGAAGGTCATAGAGTGCTGCGGGTGCAGAGCCCTCGCGCAACTCAACACACGCGCGCACATCTGCTGCAACGCGCGCAGTGCTTGGAAGAATCTCCACATAGCGCTCCGCCCAACTCGGAATCTCGCCGCGGGCAGCCATTCTGCCAAGGTCGCCTGAGCGCGCCCGTTGAAGCGCGTCCGGATTTGGATCAATGGCCAGCACGTGAATGTCATCGGGGTGAATGCCAGCAGCCATGGCGGTCGCAGCAATTGAGAATGGCTCAGCGCCAGTAGCGCAGGCAACGGAAAGCGCTCGGACTGGCCTTCGCGTCTGTCGCAGGAATTGGGAGTGAAGCACCTCGAAGGACGATGGATACCGAAACAGCCATGTTTCCGGAACTGCAATTTGTTCTCGTAACTTCCCGAACTCAGCACTTGAACGTGCGGCAAGATCGGCGTAAGCATCATCAGACAGCACGCCAGTAGCGCGTCGTCGTTCAGAAACGATGGAGCGAATTGCCTCGGGCGATGTCAGTGCCGAGTCAAGGTGGGCAGCCCGAAGTAGATCGGCTATTCGCTCAAGTGCACTCATGATCCATCCTTTGGAACGAGTGCTGCAGATGGCGCTGAGAGCTGCGGGTATGCGGCAGCAAGCGCCCGGGCATCAAGCCGCTGCGCCGCTTGTCCTTGATGTTGAAGAACTGCACCGAGCCAAGCAACGGACTGCGTTCCGGCTCCCCAGGCACCTGCCTCTTCAAGATCGGCTGCATCATCAATACGATCGACGGCCATCGCAAAGCGCGCGCGCGTGCCTTCGCCAAAGCCCGTGTCAATAAGAAGGATTCGCGCGCCTAAAGTTCGCTCCACTCCATTCACGCCAGCAAGCAGGGTGGCAGCGTCCACGAGCGGAACAAATTCGCCGTGAACATCGATCACGCCACTGATCCACGGGGGAGCGCCCGGAACGGGGCGTGCACGTACCAATGGATGCACTGCCTGTACCCATGCAGCATCAATGGCGTAACGGAAATTGGCGACCGCAAAGACGAATGTACGCATGAGTGCTCGATTCAGGTCCGGAGTTGGAACGCGGCAATCGCTGCCTTGAGCATTCCAATAGAACGTTGCAAGATTTCAGAGGCGCGGCTGAACTCCTTGACCGCTTCTGCAGATGCTCTTGCATTGCCAGTGAGGGTTGTCATGGCTTCAGAGATTTGGCTTGCGCCGGATGACTGACTGCGCATGCCTTCACGCACGGTTCCGAAACTTCGACCTGCTTCGTCAACGCTTCCAATGATGTCAGACATGCTGCGCCCAATGGTGCGAACATCAGTGACATTGCGTCGAACTTGCTCGCTAAAGCGGTCCATTTCCATGACGCCGCTCGACACCGCCCCTTGCATCTCCTTGACCATGCGTTCAATGTCTAGTGTGGCCTGGCCAGTCTGATCTGCCAGTCGGCGAATCTCTCGCGCAACCACCAAGAAGCCTCGTCCATACTCGCCTGCTTTTTCTGCTTCAATGGCAGCATTGACGGAGAGCAGATTGGTCTGCTCCGCAACCTTGGTAATGGTTGTTACCACGCCGCCGATGTTGACGGCCTTTTCATTGATAGCCGACAGTCGATCAGCAACGCCAGCGGTGGCATGATCGAGCGATTGCATGGCACCTTCCATTGTTTCTAACTGCAAGCGACCGTCTTGAGCGAGTTTGGATGTTGATGTAGCAACATCGTTGACATGTTCCATTTCGCGGGAAAGTTCCTGACCTGTGGCATTGATCTGTCGTACCGCAGCAGCAACCTGTGCACTGCTTGCGCCGAATGAAGCGACTACCTCGTCTTGCTTTCGCGATGTAGTGGCAAGTTCGGTAGCGGTGCTACTGAGTTCAACGCTCGCCTCACGAACCTGACCAACCAACGAGTTCAGATCGGCAGTCATGCTGTCGAGGGCGCGGAAGAGATCGCCAGTTTCATCTGCATCCATATTCTTGCTTGACTCACGCGTGAGGTCGCCTGCGGCAACTTGCTCAGCGGCCCGAGCCGCAAGATCAATACGCTTAGCCTGTCGCCGTGTTGGGAAGTAAATGGTCAAAACAATCACTGCCATTCCAGCGAGCCCAATAATGCTACTTTGGTAAATGTTTGCCATGATTGGCGCGGTGACAGTGGATTCGGGAATCGACACAACGGCCGTCCAGTTGCCCGCGGAAATCGGTGCTGCTGCAAAGAAGGAATATCCACGTGTGGCTGGATCTTCCAGCGCATCAGTCGCGCCTGTAGCGTGGGCAGCAATGACCGCCTTGATGATGTTCCCGGAAGGCGTTTCCTCAATCGGCTTGGTGCGCCATGCTTCGGCGCTCGTCACAAATGGTCGCTCAGTCCCATTTGCAGCAACCACAACCTTTCCTCTAGCTGAAACAATGTAGATGTCACAGTCGAGTGAGTCTGCAATGGCATTGATATCTCGTTGCAAGTCCTTCAGTGCACGATCCGCAGTGGCTGCTCCTTTGAACTTGCCATCGATGATGATGGGGACCGCGTGCTCGACCATTAACTGCCCTTCAAAGTCATAGGGCTCGGTCATGATGGGATGGCTGTCTTGCTTGCGCTCCCAGTTTTCTTTGGGTCCTTGGTAGAACAGGCTCGTCTCCATGCCGCCGTTGGACTTGAAAGCAACCCGATCGTTGCTCTTCCAGTCGCGGAACCAGTATGGGACGAAGCGTCCGGAGTTCTCTGTGCCACTTGCTGGCAAGGCCGCAACATCGTTCCCATCGGCGTTGGGCTCATACGCAATGCTGAGTCCAGTGATGTCTGGATTCGCATCCATTGATGCGCGCAGTGCGCGCACAGTCATCTCGCGCTGTCCAAAGAGGCCGCCACGCTGCGCAGCTGCAACCATGTCTGCGGCGAGCATCCCTTGTCGATTCTTTGCGTCTACAAGCGCTGCAACAGACTGGGCGCCCTCGTAGAGCACAGCCTTTTCCGAATCGAGACTGGAGTAATAGCGTCGAACATTGTTTATCGACACAATCGCGGCAAGAACTAAGCCAGTCGGAAGTATCGCAGCCAATACCATCTGACCCAAGAGACTCTTGAAAAAGGGACGCCTCGATTCGTTATTTCGCATAGATACGGAAGTCTACCCAGTTAACTTGCAGCAATTTGGCAGGGTGGCCCGTGTTCCTCGGAGTCCATGTGACTGAAATTCAGTCCCCCATATGCGCTTTGCGAACGGAACGAACTTCATCGAGCTGGGCGAATAGAATGTCGACTAATTCTGGGTCAAAGTGCCGTCCGGTTTCAGACCGAATGTACTCGAGGACCTGTTCCTCCTTCCATGCTTCCTTGTAGATGCGCCGGCTTGACAGGGCGTCAAAGACATCCGCTAACCCCACGATTCGGGCA
>JBIKQN010000249.1:0-3578 GCA_044349615.1 Phycisphaerales bacterium | reverse complement strand
CCACCAGTGCAACTCTCGGCAACGGCAAGCTTTCGGCCATGAAGACGGCATTCGTCCAAGAGCGCTGATGCCACCGAGGCATCCACTGACCCAAAACCGTAGGGAGCAACGGCCGACATGCAGTCTGCAATGTTTGCATCAGCACGTGCCGCCGCATCTGCGCCACGCGCCACTACCTGAATCGAAACAACCGAACCACTCGCCGTGGTACCCACGGCAGGTTCACGCCCTCTAGTCATACGCGCACCCAGCATTTCTGCAAGCGCACTCTCACCGATACCAAAGGAACCAAGCGTGCGCTTTGCAATCATGGGCGCACCTGCCGGACGGATCGCGGGCAGCACTTCCAGCTCAAGCATGGGAATCATTTCACGCGGCGGACCAGGCAAGCAATAGACGCGACACGCACCAATGGTTGCGGCAAGACCCGGCGCCGTGCCTTCCATGTTGCGAATGATCTGTGCAGAACGCGGTCGCATGGCTTGTCGAAGATTGATCGCCACCATTGTTCGACCCCGACCGGCAAACCATGCCTCTAGGTCGGTACGCGCCACTGCGTCTTCCACTTGCGGTGCGTCATCATCAATGATCTGGTTCAACGCATCGCGAGTCAGATCATCATCCGTTGGCCCAAGTCCGCCAGTTGAGATAATCACTGATTCATGGCTAGCGAGTGCCAGAAATGCATCAACAATGGCTGCACGATCATCACGGACGGTGCGATGCTCAATGACATCGATTCCTGCTTCGCGTAACGCAATAGAGACAGTGCGCCCATTGGTATCAAGCGTGGTTCCAAGCACCAGTTCATCACCAATCGACAGGATGCACGCAGTTGGGGGCTGATTCGGTTGTGTAGGCATTACTGTGCATTGCTCCGAGAAATCTCTAGTACGCGGCGAAAGTTTGCTTCGCAGGCTTCAGTCATCACCCGCCGCAGTGCATCGGTGGGTGAATCATGAACGCCCCACAAACCAAACTCTTTCCACTTGCCACGTATCCAGCCGTCGCGCACCAAAGGCAGTGATGCTTCATCAGCAAGATCAAGCATGGTGCCGTTGGGACCGGGCACCACTGGCATGGCATCGAAGGCTTCAAGCATCGCACGGAGTGATGCATCCTTTGCATCAGCCGCCATCAACAGCCGACCATCGCGCGGATATTCAGGATGTGCAGCAATCCGCGCCCATGCCTCGCGCAGCAGCGATCGATTCTCAATGGCCATGGCAACAAAAAGCGGCGCAACGAAGGCTCGAAAGTTCGGGTTTGCATCTGGAATCTCCTGCGCCAGCGTCCAAGGATCCACCTTGTCAACAAAGCGCGGCAAGTCACTGGCATACACGGCACGACTGATAGGCAACCGTCGCAGCGAGAAATGCCGCGGACCATCCTTCGAACCAGCTGGATATTGCCAAAGGCGTTGACCTTCTGGCGAAAGGACGAACTCAATGAATCGTCGCGCAGTCTGCGGATGAGGTGCTCCGCGGAGCATGGCCACTGGATCCGGATCAATGGCAGTCTTGCCAACAGGGTCTATGTATCCAACTCGTCCCGGCGAACCTGAATCGGCCACCACTTGCTGTTGATAGCGACCATAGAAATCAATGCACAGACCCTCGGCTGCCTCGCCTTGCGACACATCCATCGGCGTCCGCGGACCACCCGCTGCAATCGACCGAGCATTGCCAGCCGCGCGGCGCAAGATCGCCCATCCGCGCTGCCAACCTTCGCGAAGGAGAATGGTTTCCATTGCCGAAGCAATGCTCCCCGACTGCGCAGGATTTACTAAGGACACCTGGTTCTGTAAGCGCGGGTCCGCAAGCGCCGCCCAATCTTTCGGCGCATCAATACCCATGCGGTCAAGCATTTCCGTGTTGTAGACAATCCCAAATGCACTCAGCGCTGTGCCAAACCAAGCAAGGTGTGGGTCATAGAGCGTGCGACCGGCAATGGAATTTTCGCCATACACCGCGTCCAACCAAGCCTGATCAAACTCAACGGGAACCAAGACAGTGCTGCTGCGCACTTCGCCGTTCACTTCGGTAGTCAGCGGTTTGGCCATCTGCTCAAAGTCATAACTTCCGCCGCCAAAGAGCAAGTCTGCGCTACCTCCCGGCGGAGTGCCCTCGCGCAATGCAGCAATGGTGCTTGCTTCAAGCATCTTTCGAATCTCGGTTGCACCGCCCGGCATGTTCCAAATCACTTGGGCAGGCGTGCCAAACTTTGCCTTATGCCAACGTGAAAAGGCTTCTGCAAACTCCATTCGAATCTGCTCATTGTTGGGCGTGACGATGATGACCGTGGCCGCGTCTGCAGGCGCCGTGGGCTCCCCACGCCGCGCGATCACTGGCACTGCAAGCAGCGCAATCATCATGACAGCAAGCACTGCACCAAGAATGCGACCATTCATACCCGTGCGCCCAATGCAGTACTAATTTGCGTCCGCAAATCCTCCGCAGCGCGGCGCACTGCTTCATGCCACGCACGATCCGCTGCATCAAATGCGTAGATGACCGAACGGCTTGCCGTGACAAGCGCACCTCGCCCATCCGAACGGAAACACGGCAGCACATCGTCAACACCGCCACCCTGCGCGCCAAAGCCTGGCACCAAGAACATCTGCTGAGGCATTCGAACGCGCAAGGCCGCCGCATCCGTTGGCTTGGTTGCCCCTACCACGGCACCGAGGGCGCTCAATCCGGCAGTTCCCACCGACGCCGCGCCAAGTGATGAAACCATGTCTGCCACTGCTTCGGCAACCGTGCGCCCGTCAGCTAATCGCAATGATTGCACTGCATCACCGGACGGGTTTGAGGTTCGGACCAATGCAAATGCGCCATGACCCTGACCAACAAAGGGCGTCAATGAATCAGCACCAAGGTATGCGCTGACGGTGGTCCAATCTGCACCATATACATCGCGCGCACTGGCTGCGTAATGCTCAGCGCTGATACCAATATCGCCGCGCTTAAAGTCAAGAATCACTTCAAGACCGTCTACAGCGCGCGCATGTGCAAGAACGCTTGCAAGGGCGGTCATGCCGGCGGGTCCGTGACGCTCAAAGCACGCAGCCTGAATCTTGACTGCCGGCACGATGCCTGCCACCGCATCAATCACGCCCCGCGAGAATTCGCCGATAGCCATTGCCGCCGCAGCGTGACCAGGCACAGGACGAAGGACAGCAGGCAGTTTTTCTGCCACCGGGTCAAGCCCAACGCAGACTGGTGCACCAGCGGCTTCGATCCGACCAAGAAGTCGATCAGCGGCATTCACGGGAGCGTGGGCGGCAGCGTTCGCAGCATTGCTTGGTTGGGCGTTCATTGCATCGCAAGTCTAGAGCCAGCAGCGGCGCTCGGCCCACGCCGTAGAATCAAGACATGCGCGCGGATGAAACCCAGACACCGGAGAATCAGCCCCCCGCTCCACCGGCAGCACTGCCTCCGGCGCATCTCGACCTTGATCGAGAAAAGGGCCTCGGAATCACCTGGGCAGATGGTCGTGAGTCGTTCTATCCGATTGCCTACCTGCGCCGCCGCAGCCCAAGCGCCGATGCGAAGGTGCTGCGAGAAGAAATGGCG
>JBIKQN010000248.1:0-3585 GCA_044349615.1 Phycisphaerales bacterium | reverse complement strand
CGCTCACGGACCAGAGCGCGCCACGCGCGATGCAGCTGCACTACTTGGCTCAACGCGACTCACTCTTCACGCTGACAGCCTTGATGCCGTGTCACCGCTTGCTGATTCTCAGGCGATTTCAGCCGCGGCACCAGGATCCATACTGCACCGCAGCACTGGCGTTCCACATGCAGATCTCGGCGTCCAGTAAGTGAACGAGTTACTTCGCTGGTTGCATCACCGCGGCGCGAGTTACAAATCCTTTGCTGTCCGACTTCATGCTCCACACAAATGAGCCGACGTACTTGGACACCATCGCGGCATCAATCGTCATCAGAACCTCACTTGCATTCGCTGGCACCTTGTATCCAAGTCGCTTTGCAACCGACGAATCATCTGCCAAACTGCGCAAGCAACTCACGCTCAAACGCCCAGCGCGCTGGCAGATCGATGTACCCCCAAGAGATAACGGCTTCGCCACCGACGGCGAGCGCCGCAGCCTTGTAGGCCTGATTCTCACTGATGCTTGGCAAATCCTTCTGGCCCATAGACCGCATTGCCTGCTCTACAAGCTTGCTGTCTCCGGTTGCCATGAACCCATTGGCCACGCCGATTGAAATGGGCAAGAAGTCCGCCGAGAAAATGGTGTTTCCATCAAAGTCGCGTGGTTCAAGCCCCATGGTTCCTCCAAATTGAGTGATCATGGGGACCACTGCCTTCGGGTTAGTACACGTGATGATGCTTCCCGTGACGCGACTCTCTGGCGTCACTGGCTGGCGAATGGTCTCGTAGGTCCAGACGCTTGGACCGAGAGCCTCAAAGCCCTTTGACATCACTGGTCCAAAGTTCACCAAGAATCCATCAATCTCCTGCGCCTGATCCTCAGGGAGGTTGGCAACTACGGAGTTGATCAGGTTCATCAGATTCTTCAACTGAACATTGACGCGTCCAAACCCAATAGCGTCCGGACCGATCATCGGTGGGGGGCTCTCAATCGGCGCACTTGGCCCCAACAGAGCCCACAGACCAACCTTCTGACCTGGCACAAAGATGCCCGAGGTGACTTCCACCTGCCCGCGCGGCGTATCAATGCCAATACCGATGGTCCATGCCTGTACATCACCGACAAGCGGCTGCAAGACTGGCTGCATCAGGGCAAATGCACCAGCGCCCTCGCCAGCGATCGACTTCTGCAGTGGACCAGTCAGGATCACGACCGAAACATCGGTCTCGCCCAATTGGTCAATGGCACCCCGGAAATCACTCTGCTCGGGCAACTTTGCCTTGCGCTTGCCATCGAGGGCAAGCAGCGCGTCTTCAAGCCCACCCATATCTGTTGATGCCAAGAAGCGAGAGCCATCCCTGCAGTAGAAGACCTTCTCTGCATTCTTGGCAAATGACATATCCATTTCGATGCCCATAGCCCCACCGCGACCATTGCGGTTCGGGTCAGGCTTGCGCAGCGTGAGTATCTGCACTTCACGACCAGCAACATCTTCCTTCTCAACCGTCACTCCATCCTTCTTGACGGATTCCGCGATGGCAGCATCAAACAACTTGGCTATTCCATCAGCCTTTGAACCCCAATCTCCATAGACAAGAGCGTGTGACTGCTCTACGTCCAGTTCCTCGTCATGAACGGTAAAGAGGGTCATGCCGCCAAACAACGGCCAATCGACGCTGCCTTCTGGGATACCAAGCTCCTTGAGCCGATCTTCCATTGCATCCTGCGCACCGCCATCGTTTCCAAGCACCTTTGCCATCTGCGGCGTCTTGAGAAATGCCTGCAGTGGAGTCTTATGCCAGCGCTCTAGTGTCTGCGCCAATTCATCGGCAGAGATGATGACATAGGTGCTATCAGGCGCAATGGCACGCATGGTCATGGGCCCATCAGCGGCCAATGCATGAGGTGCGATCGCTGCAAGGAGCATGGCAGCCGCGCTAGCGGTGATGATTCGTGTGTTCATAGTGTTCACTTGTTCGGGGCGACTGCGGGGGCAGGCTTCGACGAACCATCGTCAAGTTCGCTCGGTGGACCCGGCTGCGGACGCGGCGGCGCGGGGTGATAGAAATGACCCGAATTCGGGTTGTTCTTGTCAAAGGCAAACGCCTCTCGATGACGCACGAATTCCTTCACATAGCGAGCTGGAATGGCAAATCCAACATTTTCGCCCAAAGAGATCTTCATGTTGGTGATACCCACCACTTCGCCACGCATGTTGAAGAGTGGACCACCCGAATTGCCGGGGTTGATCGGCGTATCCGTCTGAATGTAAGTGCGGCCATCAAGTTGCATCGCAGGCACACTCACCACACCCTCAGTCAGCGTTCGCTCTAGACCGAGTGGATTACCGATGGCGAACACGCGCTGACCGGCGTCAAGGGTGTCATCGCCCTCGATAGGTGCAACCGGAAATGGCTTGCCATCCGGGCTCTTCAACTTGATCAGTGCCAAGTCCAGAGAATTGCTGACGGCTTCGATCTCAACATCCTCAATGTCGGTGCGCTTCAGACTTCCGTCTGGCTGTCGCACCCAAATGGTGGCGCGAAGCGATCGCTCCCCCTGAATGACGTGTGCGTTGGTGATGGCAAAGCCATCCGGACTGATGATGACACCTGAGCCAAGGCCACCTGGAGTACTCACCTTGATGACTGAGGCTCCCAAGCCCTTGGCCAGTTCCTTCGGCGGAAGGGTTGGCAGGTCCTTGGCGGTGGAGAACATTTGCGAAGCATCAGGCTGGAGCGCAGCACCCGAGTCATTGCGCGTCACCGAGTCCACCTGCTCCATATCCACTTGCAGAACATCGGCACCAATGTCCACCCAGACGGCACGATCGGTCTGCTTGAGGATCTTGCCATCGATCGAAGCCCCGCTTCGGAGTTTGACCACATCCCCGGATGCGATGGTTGCGAGAGCGAGAGCGAACACGGAAACGGCTGCTGGGAAAGTGAATTGCATGGTGCGATGACCTCTTAAGGAAACCTTACCATATGCCCACTGCGCGGCACTCGCGTGCACGCACCACTTGGCCGAGTAACCACCATGAATATCCGCCCCTACCGCTCCACCATTCGCCTCGCCTGCGCCAGCCTCGCTTTCCTGAGCGCCGGTGCCGCGGCACTCGCCGCCGACGACCTTGCGCGCCACTTTGGATTCATGCCGCTTGAGGTGCTGAAAGTCGACCCCAAAGCCGGCCCATTCGTGGTTGCCGACATGAACGGCGATGGACTTGAAGACCTCCTAGTGGTGGACAATTTCAAGAACCGAATCGATGTGAACTTTCAGAAGAAGGGTGCCAAGGAAACCGACGAGGCCCCCGCCCTGCGCGGCGTCAATGAGTTCCCGGAACACTGGCGTTACAAGCGCGAGAGCGTCACCGTTGATCGAGGCGTAGAGGCTGTGGTTCCGTGCGACTGGGACAACGACGGACTCATGGACATGGTGTACGCAGGCAACAGTCCGCCGGGAGTGGTGTTCGTGCGGCAGACTGAACCCGGTCAATTCAAGGTGGCACGCAAGCAGACGATTCGAAATCTTGGGTCCAATCCAAACGGCCTCGCTGTTGCCAACCTCATTGGCGGAAGTGCCAAGGAACTTGTCAGCAT
>JBIKQN010000247.1:0-3593 GCA_044349615.1 Phycisphaerales bacterium | reverse complement strand
TGCGCTGGAGTAACGCTTCAAGCGCGCTTCGTAGGTTGCTTGTGTTTCATCGGCGCCACGCAGGGGCTGCTTGGTCATGGTGTGAATCGCCGTGACATAGCCCAGGGGATCCAAGTAGATGATGTCCATGTCAGTGATGCAGTCTTTCATCCAGAACCCGCGCATTTCCGAGTTTGGGAACACGAACACCATGCCACCATCTACAGGGATGTCAGCAACGGCACCGAGTCCACGCTGCCGAGTGGCATCGCTTGCGCTCACTGTCAGATGAAAGGGGGCGCCCGCGATAGTGGTGTCCCAGACACCGCCGTCCTTGAGTCCCGAATAATCGCAGGCAGCGCACGTAATGACGGTTGCGGTGGCAATGGCGAGCGTTGTGAATCGAGGAGACATGCGTGGTTCCTAGGACGGGGCTGAGGGCGCAGAGTGCCTGAACCCGACAGGATAGAGCGTGCGTGCATGGTGCTGCGTGCGAGGCGGTATATTTGTGTACCTATGTCCCGCCTGACGGCAAAGCAAATTCAGACAAAGCTCGCAACGCTTGAGGATTGGACCCGCAGCGGGGCAGTCATTCAGCGCACCTTCGCCTTCAATGACTTTCTGCAAGCGATGCGCTTCGTGGACAAGGTGGCCGCGGAGGCCGAACGCGTGCAGCATCATCCTGACATCATGGTTCGCTATTCCAAGGTGACCCTCGCCTTGAGCACCCACGATGTAGGCGGCATCTCGGACAAGGACTTCGACTTTGCCGTTGGCGCTGATCGGTTGTTTGCTGCAGATCCGGTGTGAACGACTAGGAAGGCTCGCCGAGTGCACTGCGAGTCACCCGAGCACGCGCCGCCCGTTCATCGTCATCCGTCTCGATTCCCACCTCGCCTGCGCGCAGATGGGCAGACTGTAACTGGATGGTGAGCCTGTTGAGCGTGTCGAGAGCAACATCAGGAATCAGGCCAAGGCAGACGCCGAGGCGCACGCTCGAAAGTTGCTTCATGGCTTCATCAAGCCCCAGAAGTCGGGCCGAGCGCAGCAGTGAGATTCCACGGAAGACACGGTCCTCAAGGAGGGTCCGCTGCCTTTCAAGCAACACACGGCGCGCTTCGCGTTCGTAGGCCACAACCGCTGGCACAATCCGACCGGCAAACTCCTCAAGTAGGCCTGATTCAGTGACTCCAAGTGTGCGCTGGTTGGAAATCTGGAACCAATCACCAGTGGCTTCGCTGCCTTCGCCGTGGAAGCCGCGCACCGCTAGATGCAGTTCCTTTGCAGCGCGCTTTACTTTTTCAATCTCGTTGGTGACGCGCAGGGCTCGCAGATGCACCATCACGCCAATACGGATGCCGCAGCCAACATTAGTTGGGCATGCAGTCAGATAGCCCCATTTTTGATGAAATGCAAAGTCAAGGCGCGAGCCCAGCGTGGCGTCCACTTGGGTGGCGGCATCAAACGCCTCACGAAGTGCGTTGCCAGTGCGCAGCACCTGAATACGCACATGATCTTCTTCATTGACCATGAGCGAGAAACGCTCGTCGGGAGTCACCGCAACTGCGCGGGGGGAATCGCCTTCTGCAAACTGTCGTGAAATCAAATGCCGTTCCCAGAGCAATTGCCGATCGCGCTTAGGAAGGACGGCTAGATCGACCCATGAGAGCGATTCCGCGGCGCTCGCACCAACGCGTCCGCCTCCCACAAGGCCAACGCTGGCTTCGTCCGGACCAGCAGCAGCGCGAACAGTTTCAAGCACTTCTCGTCGTTGCGGATGCGTAGCGCGTCCAACGAATGGGAATCCAGCCACATTGCGCGCAAGTCGAACGCGGCAACTCATCACCACATCGCGATCGCCAGCCATCATGGAACTCAAGTCATTCATGCCGGTCCTTCGCTTCGCGCGGTGGCGGTGGGGCGTAAATCCTTGATACGGTCACGCAGTTGCGCTGCTCGTTCGTATTGCTCTGCAGAGACGGCGGTTTCCAATTCCCGCAGAAGTTGCTGCAGCAGCGCGGCGCGTTGATTGGCATCATCAGTACGCGCCGGAACGTTGCCGATATGTTCGGATGCACCGCCATGAGCGCGTTCGATCACTGGTCCAACGGTTGCGGCGAATGCCTCGTAGCACGCGGGGCAGCCCAGCAGACCGGAGGTCTTGAAGTCATGGAAGGTGTGGCCACACTCCGGACACACCGGCCCGCGTGGACGCGCGACAGCCACTTGGGCAAGTTGACCCAGCAATTGATGAATGGGCGCCTGGCCAGGCATCTGAATGCCTGCAGCGCCCGCGTGGTCTTCGCAGAGATGTACCTCGGTCATCTGTCCGTTGACGATGACGGTGTTGTGCACCACTGCGGGTTTGGCGCAATGGTCACAGGGTCTGAACGGTGCGGCCATGGTTACTCGAGTCTAAGCGGTCAGTGCAGTTTGAATGGCCTTCAATCTCTTGAGTAGCGCTGGGATTTCTGCAAGTGGCTGGATAGTGCCTGCATCGCTCTTGGACTTGGCTGGCTCCGGGTGGCATTCCAGGAAGATGGCTTGCACGCCGGCGGACACAGCGGCGTTCGCCAAGATGCCTGCGCGGTCTGGTCGACCACTTGTGGCGGTACCGGCGCCACCGGGCAATTGCGTGCTGTGGGTGATGTCAAAGCAGACCGGAGCGCCCAGCGCCATCATGTCGCCAAGACCGATGAAGTCGGTGACAAGACGGTGGTAACCAAAGAAGGTGCCTCGCTCGGTGAGCATGGGTTGCGTGCAGCCACCCTCAGCCAACTTGGTGAGGACGTTGCGCATTTCTTCAGGAGCCATGAACTGACCCTTCTTCACGTTCACGGGCTTTCCAGTGGCCGCCGCAGCGGCAAGGAGATCCGTCTGTCGACACAGGAATGCGGGTATCTGTAGGAGATCAACCACGCGGCCTACGGGCGCGGCTTGTGCAGGATCATGGATATCGGTGGTGACTGGTACGCCGAGTTTTTCTCGCAGGCGTGCCATCTCTTCCATGCCGCGTTCCAGACCAGGACCGCGATGGCCGTGGATACTGGTTCGGTTTGCCTTGTCGAAGCTTGCTTTGAACACATAGGGCAGGTCCAAGGCGGCGCAGGCATCCCGGACAACGGTCCCGATTCGCTCATTGGTCGCCGGATCCTCCAAAATGCATGGACCGGCGATAACCAAGAGGCGACGGGCGGGTGCGGCAAAGAACTCGGGGAGGACGTTTTTCATGTCGGTTTGACACCTAATAGGGTGGTCGATGGCAGGTTCATGCGGCACAGACCGCGCAGTCCGCCTCCAAGAACTTGAAATTACTTGATTCTTACTTCGCATGTGGGGTCCTGTATCTGACATTCCGGCTGATGACGCCTCACATTCGGGGCGTCGTCGAGTTTTCAGGAGTTCCACCATGAGCCAGTTCCCCGATACCCCCGAACAGTTCAGCACCGCCGTCTATGAATTGGTTCGTCGCCGCCACGCTTCCCGTTCGGTGGAACTAGTGACCACGCTCGTCCTCACCATTGATGGACGGCACCTCGGTCTTGAGAACCTCTGGCGCACCGTGCAGCGCGCACCAGAAACATGGCTTGAGACAGTGGAGCATCACATTGATC
>JBIKQN010000245.1:0-3605 GCA_044349615.1 Phycisphaerales bacterium | reverse complement strand
CGCTTCGACCTCAAGCAGCGCAACGAGAACCTCAGCGGCATGTTGCGCATCGAGGACTCGGGCGATACCTCGCTCCTCATTGGAAGTCTGTTCTCCAAGGAAGACATCAAGGAAGCCAACGCGCTCGCCAAGGACAAGGGCGGCAAGGAAGCGAAGACCAAGAAGCCAAAGCCAGCCACGTACAAGACGTTGCTGCTTGGCATCACCAAGGCTTCGCTGCAGAGCGAGAGCTTCCTGTCGGGCGCAAGCTTCCAGGAGACCACCAAGGTTCTCACCGAGGCCGCCCTTGCAGGCGCCACGGACGAACTCCGCGGTCTCAAGGAGAACGTCATCCTGGGTCACCTCATTCCAGCCGGAACCGGCTTCCACTCCTACCAGCGCATCCGCGTTGCCAAGCTTGTGGATGTCCCAGAAGGCGACGAGACGAGCGACGAGGCCTTCTTGGCCGAGGCGCGTGATGAGGCCGAGGAACTCGGAGCAGAGAGCCCAGAGTTCGCCACCACGATCAGTGCAGACATCTTGCACGAGTCGCTCCACACCGGCGCTGAAGGCGCAGGCGAGCTGATCGTTGACGACGAGCCAGGCGACTGAGTCCGAGGCACTTCAATTGTTGATCATTCCAACGCCCTCGGCCCCGCGCCGGGGGCGTTGTGCTGCATGAAGGTGCACAAGAATGCAGTGTTCGCACGCGCCAAGTGATATGCGCTTGCCTACTTAACTCGTAGACTCCTATTCCATGTCTGACTCTTCCACAGCCGCCGGCAAAGGCGAACCCTGGTACCGCGACGGACTTCAGTTTGAATGCACCATGTGCGGCAACTGCTGCACGGGCCCCGAAGGCGTTGTCCTGTTCACTCCGGATGAGGGCCGCGCGATGGCGGAGAAATTGAATCTCCCACTCGCTGAGTTCCTTGAGCGCTACTCCCGCAAAGTAGGCAAGCAACGCTCGCTCCGTGAGAAGACCACTTCATTCGGGAACGACTGCATCTTCCTCGATCGCAATTCAATCCCTGGGAAGGCTGTCTGCGGCCTCTACGAAGCCCGCCCGGAACAGTGCCGCACCTGGCCATTCTGGGATGGCAACCTGCGCAGCCGCAAGGCGTGGGAAGACACCAAGAAACACGTCCCATGCCCCGGCATGGACAAGGGACCAGTGCATGACTACCTGCAGATCCGCGTTGCGCTTGAGCGTGACAAGGCCGAAGGCGGGAGCTGGCCGCGGTGACTGCAGGCGCAGCCGATCCTTTCGGTGCGCTCCCTCCCGATGCTGCCGAACTCGCCGCACGCTGGAGCGAGGCTGCATGGAACCCAGCTATTGATGCAGAGCTACGCGCCATCTACGGCGTGGTAGCCGCCGAGACGGAAGTCTTGCGCCCAGTCTGCAACGCAAGCGGTCGCTGCTGCCGCTTCGAGGAGTACGGGCACCGTCTGTACGTCACTGGCATCGAAGCTGCTTGGTGCCTCCGCGGCTCGGGGATGGTGCCCGATGCAACCGCTGTCCGCGCCGCCGCCACACGTGGCGACTGCCCATTCCTAGAAGATGGTCGCTGTGGTGTGCATGCAGTTCGTCCCCTCGGCTGCCGAATCTACTTCTGCGACCCCCGCGCTGCGGGATGGCAAGAAGACCTCTCCGAGAGCACCCTTGCCCGCCTCCGAGCCCTCCACGACGCCTACGACGTCCCATACCGCTACGGGGAATGGCGCACCATGCTTGCATACTTCGCGTCCTGAGCGGAACTGCCTAGAATCGCCCCTTCGATGACCGCTTCAGAAGACACCATTCGTTCCGTTGCATTCGTCAGCCTCGGCTGCCCGAAGAACCTTGTTGACAGTGAGAAGATGCTTGGCGTGCTCGCGGCGGGCGGTATCAAACTCGTCTCTGATCATGATGCGGCGGATGCCATCGTCATCAATACGTGCGGCTTCTTAGAAGCATCGAAAGACGAAAGTTTGGAAGTCATTCAAGAAGCACTCGAACGCAAACGCGCTGGCACCGTGAAGCGAGTGGTGGTGGCTGGCTGCCTCGTGCAGCGTCACCGCGCCAAGATGCTTGAGTGGGCACCCGGTATCGATGCCATGATTGGCGTCTTTGATCGCGACCACATCATGGATGCCGTGAGTGGTCGTGCTGCACGCGCGGCAAACGCTGGCCCTGGCACTGCTGGCACCGATGCACCCCGCTACTGGATTGCTGGCAACGCGCTGCAAGCAGCGGCAGAGCGCGGCATCGCCACCACCGGCCTCACCGTGAACGGTAAAGACGGCAAAGGCATCGGCTACTTTGAGGACGACTCAAACCGCTTCCGACTGACACCGCGCCACTGGGCGTACCTGCGCGTGAGCGAAGGCTGCAACCAGCGCTGCGCGTTCTGCACCATCCCATCTATTCGCGGCAAAATGCGCTCGAAGCCAGTGGAAACCATCGTCGCGGAAGCACGCGCGCTGCTTGCCGATGGGGCATTTGAACTCAACCTGATCGGTCAAGACACCACCAGTTTCGGCAACGATATTGGCTACGGCGAAGGTCTTGTGGGCATGTTGCACGCAGTGGATGGCGCGGTGCGCGAACACGGCGCTGGCTGGGCGCGCCTGATGTACGCCTACCCATCAAACTTCACGGATCAGATGATTGATGCCATGGCATCGCTCGACAACGTGGTGAAGTACATCGATATGCCGCTGCAACACATGAGCGACTCAATGCTCACCTCGATGCGTCGACATACATCCAAGCGCCAACAGGCTGAGCTCTTAGAAAAGTTGCGTGAGCGCATGCCCGGCATCGCCATTCGAACCACGTTCATTACTGGCTTCCCTGGCGAGACCCAGGCAGACCATGAGGAACTGTTGGAGTTCGTGCAGGAATTCGGATTCGATGCCATGGGCGTCTTTAAGTACTCACCTGAAGACGGCACGCCCGCTGGAACCATGGACGCAGACCCTGCCCTTCATGTTCCCGATGAAGTCAAGGCCGAACGGGAACAAGAACTCATGCTTGCGCAGCAGGAAGTGGCATTTGAGAATGCTGCGTACCAAGCTGAACAGCGCGTGCAGTTTGATGTACTCGTTGACGGTCCCGCCGCTGGCGCCACCGCTGGCCGCGCTACGCCGGGCGTGAGCGAAGGCGGCATCCTGCATGTGGGCCGTTGCTACCACCAAGCGCCGCAGATCGACGCCATGACCTATGTGTTGTCCCGCGAGAAACTCGCGCCGGGCGAGCTGGTTCGCTGCACCGTGGTTGGAAGCGATGGCTATGACTTGGTAGCGCAGCCAACATCGGACATTGAGCGCAAGGTGATCCTGCCCGTGATCCGGAGTTGACGGCAATTCCGAGCGAAATCGGTAGATCCGTCACCGGATTTCCTCCGTATACCCTTACGCCATGCAGACGAAGCCCCGCCTCGCCGTCGCCATCCTTGCCGCTCTCCTTCCTAGCGTGACCCCTGGCCTGTTAGTGGCCGCGGTTCTCCCCGGGAACGCGGCCCTTGCACAGAACGCCAAGAAGACCTCGGATGAGCCGATGGATTTCGACCCAGCAAAGCCTGAGCGAATTGAGGGTTGGTGGAGCAACGGCGTGGAACTCATGCGCCTTGACTCCAATGGCG
>JBIKQN010000246.1:0-3605 GCA_044349615.1 Phycisphaerales bacterium | reverse complement strand
ATCTCACCAATCCGACCTGCATCGCGGTGCCCACGCCCTGGAGTGTCAACAAGTACTACGTCACATCCAGCAAGGGCAGCAAGCGCCTCACGAGCCGAAGATACGCCGTTCGCTGCGCGCACCTCAGCACCAATGATTGATCCATAAGTCCGCAACTGCTCAACGGCGCCAACTCGGAACGAATCCGCTGCCAGCAGACCAACACGAAGACCGCGCTCCATGCGACATTCAGCGGCAAGTTTCGCAAGCGTGGTGGTCTTGCCGACGCCCGTGGGTCCCGCAATGGCAATGATCCATGGTTTCCCGGCAACATCAGCGCGACGCGGCGCATGGGCAGTAGCAATTGGAAGTAGACCCGCTACTGCGTTGACTGCCGCAGTCCGCGCAATCATCTCTATTTCATCGGCAGCCGCTGACTCAAGTTCTGCGCTCACTTGGCTCAGTACATGATCAATCAACAATGCTGGCAATGATTGCGCACGAAGGCGTGCACCCAGTCGTGCCATCACTGCTGCGCATGCTGGACCGGTGGTAGCAGCAGCCATCGAGGCGTTGGCCTCGTCAGCTGCCATACGCCCCACCATCACCGCGCGCGCCAATGCCTCACGCGCCGCGCGACGAGCCTGCGCCGTCCGCGAGGATGCTTCAATGACCACTTCAAATGAAAGTGCGCGGCCGAATGTGCCTGTTCGCCGAGCGCCGGCATGCACAATCCGCACGCCCATCCCGTGATGGCGACGCGCTGCGGTGATTGCTTCCGTCATGCTGTCAGCGATGTATCGAACGCGCGTCATGCTGCTACCTCCGTGCCTTCGTCTGTGAGCAATGCTTCGCCGATCCGGTCAACTTCAATTCCTCTCACCAATTCGTCATAGGCAAGGACAGCACATCCAGGTATGTGCGGGGTTAACAAGCGTGCAAGCGCTGCGCGCGAGGTGCGCGATGCCACCACAACAACTGGAAGCGCTGACTCTGCTAGGGGTCGGGCTGCAGCGGCCACGGCACGGACCACTGTTGCAGCATCGGCTGCAGTAAGTAGCGTCGCTGGTTCACCATCAATCATGGTGACTGCGGATGCCACAAGTGCATCAAGCGACTGCGATGCAACAACGCAGGTCAGAACTGGGCGTCCTTCATCGTCAGGGCGGGCATACTGCTGACAGATTGTGCGTCGCAGAGCCAATCGAGCCGCTTCCGCTAGCGCGTGCGGTTCACGAGTGCGCTGCGCAGCATCTGCGATTGACTCAAGGACTGCTTCTAGATCACGCACTGGCACTCGCTCACGCAGAAGTAACTGCATCACTCGTTGCAACTCACCCGGCCGAATGCATGAGGGCACCGCCTCTGCGACGAGCCGCGGCGCACGCTGCGCAAGCTCAGTCAGCAGGTCAGCAACATGTTCTCGGGTTAACAATTCATCTGCATGCCTGCGCACCACCGTTGCAAAGTGCGCACCAAGAACGGACTCCGGACTGGCGACCGCACAACCCTGTGCTTCTGCTTGCGGTCGAAGCGATGCAGCAATCCAGAGCGCATCAAGTCCAAATGCCGGCTCGCGCGTACGGATTCCAGGAAGCCGTGGCAGGCGACCATCACCGGGCATCGCAAGCAATTCCCCAAGCCGAAGTTCTCCCTCACCGACTGTGGCGCCACGCACACGGATGCGATATCCACCTGAAGCTAATGTTCGATCGTCGCGCACACGAACGGCTGGAACAACAATGCCAAGATCCTGTGCAACCTGGCGGCGCACTGCCTCAATCCGCCTAAGAATCGGCGATGTGTCGCCTTCACGCGCTAACTCCACCAACGAGGCACCGATTTCCACTTCAAGTGGCTCAACCGCTAGCAGCGCACCAATTTCTGCCGTACGCCGAGCAACGGCCGGATCCACCACGGGGGCAGAACCGATCACCCGCCGTGCGAGTTCCCCACCTGCTGCGCGACCCTCAATACGGGCCGTTTCACGCTTCGTTTGCGCGGAGGTCCGCTGCACTCGAGTTGCTACCGCAGCACCAACACCAATCACTCCTGCACCCAAAAGAAGTGGAATAGTTGGCAGTGGCGTCAATGAAAGCAATGCCATGAAGCCAGCCAACATCCAGAGCGAGCCCGGGTTGCCAACAAGTTGCTTGGGCATTTCCTCACCAAGCGTTCGACCCCGCCCGGCGCGTGCTACCACCAGTCCGGCTGCCACGGCAATGACAAACGCAGGAATCTGTGCAGCGAGTCCATCACCGATAGTCAGCACAGTGAATGCACGACCGGTTTCCGCCAGTGTCCATCCCTTCTGAAACACGCCAGTGGCAATACCACCGACAATGTTGACTGCAGTAATCACCAACCCGGCAATCGCATCGCCGCGCACAAATCGACTTGCACCGTCCATGGCACCAAAGAAATCCGCTTCGCGGGCAAGTTCGTCACGACGGTCACGCGCCTCAGTGCCATCAATGGCGCCTGCCGCAAGATCTGCGTCGATTGCCATCTGTCGGCCTGGGAGCGCATCAAGCGCAAATCGCGCTGCAACTTCTGCCATACGCGATGCACCCTTGGTAATCACCACAAACTGCACGATCACCAAGATCAGAAAGACAACGGCACCGACAGCAAGATTGTTTCCGGCAACTAACTTGCCGAATGATTCAATGAACTGTCCGGCAACGCCCTGCGCCTCTGTCGGCGTGGCTGCATTGCCACCCAAGATCAGCCGTGTTGATGCCACATTGATGACCAGTCGAAATAGCGTGGTTCCTAATAGAAGCGCAGGAAAGACGCTGAAATCAAGGGGACTGCGCAGCGTGGCAGCGCGCACCAAGACCAAGGCGGCCAAAGCAAAATTCAACACCACCAGCACATCCATCACCAGCGGCGAAAGCGGTGCAACCAGCACCACCACCATGCCAAGGAGTGCTGCTGGCAATGCCATTGAGCGATGCTCAGACAGGAAAGCGAGTAATCGATCAAACAGCCTGTTCACGCAAGTCCTTTCCACGAGCAATGCCCGTAGCGTTTACATTCGTCATGCCCCGCGCCTGTGCCCTGCGACGCGCCTTAGCATTTGGATCGCCTTCGGTGCGCTGTTGTTCCTCGCGCGCTTCCGCATCATCCATGCGTGTTGAACGCTCCCACTTCCAACGCGCAATGGCTACATCAGCCGCTGCAAAGGCAACACCTGCTGCAAGCGCTGCAAGCAAGGCGTCAAGCACAATGCGTGCTGCAGACTCCACTGCCGCTGCAATCGGTAGCGCTGGCAACGCGGACAGGCGAGCCCAATGTGCCGTCACTGCCCATGCAGCCGCACCGATCAATACCAGTGCCCAGGACAATCGAGCCACCGCGCCACCTGCACCGTTCACGGATGGCAATCGAAATGCCAGCGAAGAACCCAGGGACGAACGCACGCGAAATCCAGTCTGCACAAGCGCCCCACTCACCGCCCCTGCAAGTCCACATGCAAGCGCTGGCCACGAGATTGCAGCCACTGCAAACACCATCGCTCTTATAGATGCAGCGCCGTCAGCAGGAGCACCATTGCCGCTCAGTTGCAGTCCGTCGCGCACTGTTTCTAGGAGATGCGCTGGCACCTGTGATGCCCATGCGCC
>JBIKQN010000244.1:0-3625 GCA_044349615.1 Phycisphaerales bacterium | reverse complement strand
GGTCGTACACGTGTTGGGCGTGGCGTTTCACAGCCTCCGTCACCGTGAAAATATCGTCGCGAGCATGGTCCATGGGAAGAAGGATGCTGAACCGTCCGATGCGATCGCGTCTTCCAAGCCAGTCATTGCAGTCATCTTTCTTGCCATCGCCGGTGCGTGGGGCGTGGGGTTAATCCGTAACTACAACCCCAGCACAAAGACCACCACGCTCCCGTTTATCGGGACAGTGTTGCAACTCGGTGAGAACGAGAACGAAATCGCTAAGCACGACGACGACGATTAACGGTGGTGCGCTGAAATCGGTTGAAATCATAAGGCGCCGCGCGGGGATCAGCCTGCGCTGCGCTAGCCGTCGGGTTGATTGAAAATCACCGTTGCACCGCGATACAGTGATTTAACCATCGCCGCTATTCACGCCTTGTTGCGATGCAAACTCGGGTCGACGGCGGCGCACATCAGCTGCTCGTTGAGCGTTCCTCCAAGGAACGCATTGATCTGCGGCACGAACGTTTGGGGATTGGCAACCAGCGCGGCGTAGGGAATGCGCAGTACTTGAAAGTTGGGGCGCGCAGCAAGCCACTGCTCCACAACCTTCAGTTGCTGTTCGTAGATAGCCATCAGCCGCTCGGGGGGCAACTGCGCGCCGGTGCGCCCGCTGCGTGCCAGCATGGTCGACTGACTCTTGACTACCTCGCGCACGTCGCGCTCCATGAAGATCACTCGGTACGGGCGGTCGTCGGGGAGCTCGGCCAGGAGCATGTGGATGACCTTGACCACCTTGCCTGCTGCATCGTCAATCCAACCCTTGTCGGACTTGAGTTGCTTGACGCGCTCAAACTCAAAGTAGCCGCGCGGATTGTCATCGTCATTGGCGCGCTGGCCATCGGTGACCGCGGACACGCCGCCGGCATGGATCATTTGCATCGCCAGGCTGGTACCTGAGCGAGGGAGTCCGCTGACCACAATGATGGGGGCTTGGGAAGGCATCGGTGGCAGGAATGTACGGGACGCGCCATACTGCTGCGATGATCGGCGCTCTCCTACCGCTTGTGGCTGTGTTCGCACTGCAACTTGAACCGCTGCCAGACGCCGCATTTGCGCGGCCAACTGGGCAGATTCGCGCTCGTGCGGCGTCGGCGTGCGAGTTGGTGATGATGGATGCCGAAGGGCGCGTGCTTGCCCGCGCATCAGCCCCTGCTGGCGAACTCGACTTGGCCGCGCTGCTACCGGCACTCCGCGACATCCCGAGCGCGGTACGCGTACAGGCTGTAGTGGATGGAGTACCAACCGATGCGCCGCTCTTGGTTGTGCCCCTGATTGGACGACCAACCATTCGCACTCTTGAGGATGTCCGCCCGGACGGAAAGACCAAATTCACGCGCGTCATTGGATGGGGTGATCGATTGCTCGATCCTTCCAATGCTGCACATGAGGTGGCGAAGCGCAGTTGGAGCAAGGAAGATCCCGTACCGCGTTCAGGATTTCGTGTGTCCGTTGATATGGATGTGCTGTTTGAAACAACCGCCGGACCCATGCGATTTGCAATGCGCCCTGACGTTGCCCCGAATACTGCGCGCAATTTCGTGGAACTAGCAGCGAGTGGTTTCTATGACGGGACGATCATCCATCGCGTTGTCCCGAAAGGGCGCGGCGGTACCCCGTTTGTCATCCAAGGCGGAGATCCCACGGGGACTGGTGACGGCGGTCCGGGGTATGACATCATGCTTGAGCCATCCACACTTGCGCATGACTTTGGCGTGCTTTCCATGGCGCGCAATGATTGGCCTGATAGCGCAGGAAGTCAGTGGTTTGTGGCATTGACGCGCGCGGAGACTGCCAGGCTCGATGGTCAGTATTGCGCCTTCGCAGAGGCGATCGAAGGTGCCGAGGCAATCCTGGCAACAGAGCGCGGCGCCATTGCCGATGCGGACACCGGACTTCCAGTCACTCCAGTGGTCGTGAAGCGCGCGACAGTGATACCCGCTGCAGCGTGGGTTCCCAGTAGTGGTCGTGCGGCACGGCGTGTGGTTCGACCGGAGACATCCAAGTGATTCACGACCCCACTGAGGATCGTGGCATTGGCGATAGTGCGCCGCTTTGGAATCGTGGATTTGTTTCGCTACTAGCAACGCAGTTTGTGGAAGCATCGACGGACAATGTTGTGAAGACGCTGCTCACCATCGCGGTGGCTGCTGGAAAGCCGTGGGAGTTTGTCTTCGGTCAAGGCGGGGGAGGTTGGATCGGGGTGGCGTTTACTGTGCCGTTCATCGTGCTCTCAGCCTGGGCAGGACGGATCGCGGATCGAAACTCCAAGCGTTCCGTAACGGTGGTGTTGAAGTTGGCAGCGTTTGCAGTAGCCGCGCTTGCTGCGCTTGGCTTTGGGCTTGGCGATGCTTGGCTTGCTATGGCTGCCTTGGGATTGTTTGCCATCATCAGCGCGTTCTTTGGTCCAGCGAAGTATGGCATGATTGCCGAGCTTGTGGCGCACCGTGAAATTGCCCGGGCGAACGGCGTCATTAATATGGCTACGAATGTGGCCGTGATTGTTGGCGTGCTCATGGCCGGCATCTTGGCGGACGAATGGGAAGCGACCTTTGTTGCAGTGGGAGCAACACCGACTTCGGGAGTCGCCGCAACCACGGCGACATCGGCGATCGGCGCGTGGCTTCCGGGTATCACGCTCGCAGTACTAGTGCTTGTGGGATTCCTCACGTGTCTGACGCTGCCGCGGCTTCGACCGCAGATGCCTTCATTGCCACGCGTGTGGGATCCAATCAGCACGTATGTCACCACCATTCGAGAGATGTCGAAGTCGCCGCTCCTTGCGGTGGCGCTCGCTTGGACATTCTTCTACTTTGCTGCAGCAGTTGCGCTCTTGGCTCTGCCGGATTATTCGAAGATCCTGTCTGTCAGCAATGCACAGGTGAGTTACTTGATGGGTGGTCTTGGAGTCTCGATCGGCATCAGTTGCATCGTGGCTGCGTGGCTTGACCGTCCACACAGACGAAGGCTCTTTGTACCCGCTGGTGCGCTCGGTCTTGCTGCTGGGTTCTTGGCGCTGGGATTGGTGCCGCCCACGTACACCAATGTTGCCATCTTGGTGAGTTGCACCGGACTAGTGGCTGGCTTCTACATCATTCCACTGCAGAGCATGCTGCAAATGCTTTCGCCTGACGAATCGCGCGGGCGGTGCTTGGGTACTGCTAATGGAATGAGTTTCATGATGGCTGCCATCGGTTCAGCCATGTTCCTTGGATTGCGAAAGTTCGGAATGGAATCGAACCGAGTTTTTGCAGTGCTTGGAATTCTTTGTATTGCGGCTGCAATCATTACTTGGTGGCGATTACGCCGCAAGGACCTCACCGGTAAGCGGGTCATGCCGGACTGACTAGTTGGCTAGTTGGCTGTTGCCAGTTCCTTGCCGTAGGTCTGCAGCAAGCGTTCGCGTGTCAGTATGCCCAGGAGGCGATGCGTTGTGATATCCACGACTGCAATGGCCTCGACATCCTTCGCGCTGAGTTTGTGGAATGCAATTTCCATTGATTCGTCTTCAGTGGTGAACGGGATGTCAGTGCGCATCAGGTCTGATGCAACTGTCGCTGCAAGTGCTTCGCGAGCAAGGAGC
>JBIKQN010000242.1:0-3639 GCA_044349615.1 Phycisphaerales bacterium | reverse complement strand
CGAAACCCCCGGCATTCCTGGTCGCGAAGAACGCGTGCGTGCGGTGATTGAGAAGACCGTCCTAGGAAAGTCAGGTGGCGGTCTATTCGATACTTCCTACGTGGACGCCATGGGTTCACTGATCTGCGCACGCCATGCCACCAAGGGCGGCGGCAGTCGCGGCACGAAGCCAACCACGGTGCTGCTTGCTGCGCACATGGATGAGATTGGCTTCTATGTGCGGCACATTGATGACAACGGATTCATCTGGCTGAACGCCGCTGGCGGTTTCGACACACGCAATCTCTTTGCCAGCCGAGTCACGGTGGTGACCGATGGCGGAGATATCCACGGCGTCATGAATCCGGGCGGAAAGCCGATCCATATTTCAAACGACGCAGAACGGACCAAGGTGCCCGGCGTCGAGGAATTCTTCGTCGATCTTGGCATGGCGCCGGCAGATGTGAAGAAACGCGTCAAGGTGGGTGACTATGTGGTGCTCAACCAGCCTTTCATGGAAACGCCGCTCAAGATTGTGAGCAAGGCGCTCGACAATCGCATGGCCTGCTTCGTTGCCATTGAAGCACTCCGACAGATGCAACGCAAGGGTGTGAAACATGCGTCGAACATCGTGGTGGCGTTCTGTACGCAAGAAGAAGTTGGCCTCCGTGGCGCAACAACGGCTGCGAATCAGGTGGGCGCCGATATCGGTGTTGGTCTGGATGTGAATCTTGCCTGCGACACTCCCGGTGTTCCAGAGTCTCAACGCGTCACAAAGCATGGCGATGGTGCTGCCGTGATGATCCAAGACAGCAGCATGATCAGTGATTACACGTTGGTTCAGGAAATCTGTGCTGTTGCTAAGAAACACCGGATCCCGCATCAACGCGCCATCCTTCCCCGCGGTGGGCAAGACGGTGCGGCCATCCAACGCTCCGGTCGGGGAGCGCGCTGTGTTGCTCTCGGCGCTGGAACTCGCTACATCCACACCAGTACAGAAATGCTCGACAAGGCAGATCTTGAAGCCGTGGTCGACTTGCTGGCCGCCTGGCTTCCAACCATCGCGTAATGATGTGAAGAACGAAACGTGCAGCCGGTTGCAGGGGTCAGCAACCACACGTCTGAGTGCTGTTTCAGTGGCTCATGCGCCCATGAACACCAAGGACAGTCCGTGCGATCGCATCGGCAGCGTCCACTTGTGGTCGCGCGCGGAGGGCTGATTCCATCTCATCGCGGATGCGACCATCAGCAAGCAGTGTTGCTAGCGGCTCCCCGATCGACTGCATGTTGGCTGCCACATCAAGACGGTCATAGGCAAGAACTGCCGCGCCCGCGCGCACGAGGGGCTTCGCGTTCGCTTCCTGGTGAAGGTCCCGGTGGTATGGATAGGGAACAAACACCGTTGGAACGTGATTCGCCTCAGCTTCAGCCACACTGTTGGCGCCAGCTCTACTCAGTGCCAACTCCGCGGCGCCCCATGCAAGACCCATGTCGTTCAGAAATGGCAGCACCAATGCCTTCACGCCCGCCCGTGCATAGGCCGCATCCAGTTCAGCAGCCGATGGCGACCCCTTTGAGCCTGCTAAATGCAGCACCTGCCAGTGCGAAAGTAACTCCCTGTGCTTCAGGGCAAACGCCACCATGAAAGAGTTGAGGCTTGCAGCGCCCTGCGAAGCACCAGTCACAAACAAGCATGGTCGGACTGGATCGAGCCCCAGTTGACCTCGGCATTCAGCACGACCAGCCGGGGCTATTGCAGACCGCCGCAGTGGCATGCCCACAATTGCCTCGGCAAATTTCGGTATTCCCGGCGTTTCACAGGCGCTCACGACACGTTGTGCACGCCGCGCCGCCACCCGGTTAGCGCGGCCAGGTGTGGCATCAAGATTGACGAGCGTGATAGGAATCCGGAGCGAACGCGCCGCCGCCGTCACCGGCCCGGTTACAAAGCCGCCCAAACTCACCACGTGCTCCACTCCCTCTTCACGCAACATGCGCTTGGCCACGGCAAGTCCCTTGAAATAGGCACTCGCAAATCGCCATAAACCCTTTGGACTCCATGCCAAACCTTCTGCTGGCACTGGGCGAAACTCAACACCAGCATCGCCGAGCATCTGTGCATCAATAGCACGTGTTGAGCAGAGAAAGAGCGGTCGAACGCCCGGCGCAACATCACGCATGCGCTCAGCGATTGCAAGACCAGGGCTGAGGTGCCCACCCGAACCACCGCCCGCAAAGACCACTGTCCGTTGCGCGTTGTTCACGCCATCCTCGCGGCATCACTGCCCGCAGCCATGGCGGTGGTATTCACCGTGTTGCGCTCCGCAAAGGGAGCGGCTTCACCTTCACCAGGCACCGGTATCCCCAACTCACGGCGCCGACGATCAGATGCCCGCTCCATGGCCACAAGGAGTCCAAGCGAAAGACAGGTAAGAATCCATCCTGTCCCCCCGCGCGACATCAGTGGCAGCGCAATGCCCTTTGTGGGTGCCAAACCAGTCACCACGCAGACATTGATCAGGGCTTGCAGGCCAACGGTCAGGACGATGCCAAACCCTAAAAGCTGGGAGAAATTTGACAGAAGGGGGATTTCGATCGAGTTTCCGGAGCTTGTGTTCGCAGGGTTTGCTGGGTTTGCTGGGTTTGCTGGGTTGGTATCTGACCGCGTCGCCACGCGCGCGGTCGCCGTGACAATCGCCACGCCACACACCAGGAGAAGGAGGTACAGCGCCACCACAAGAACTGAACCAGTGAGGCCCAGTTCCTCGGCCACGATGGAATAAATGAAATCCGTGGTTGCCTCTGGCAGGTAGCCAAACTTCAACTCGCTGTTACCCAAGCCCCGACCAGCAAGCCCCCCACCAGAAATGGCTTCCATCGACTGAATGATGTGGTACCCAATGCCCTGGGGATCCTTGTAGGGATTCAGAAAGGCAGCAATTCGATTCACTCGGTAGGGGCTCGTGACGATCAAGGCAACAAATGCCATCAGACCGACCGGTGCCAAGGCCGCTACGTAGATCCAGCGCGCCCCTGCTGCCAGAAGCAGAGCCACCGAAACCACTTCAATCAGGACCGCCGTGCCAAGATCTTCCAAGGCGATGATGCCGCAGAGAACGCTCACAAGTCCGAGAGGCAGGGCAAATCCCCATTTGAAGGAGCCGATCCGAGATCGCTGACGGACCGCGTACCACGCAACAATGATCGGGACGCCCCATTTGGCAATTTCACTTGGCTGCAGACCGACTGGTCCGAGGCTGATCCAACGCCGGGCGCCATTGACCTCACGTCCAATCCCAGGCACGTGAACCAATGCCAGGCTGATGAAGATGGCCGCTGCAACCCACGTCACCGGGGTCGACCACCACCGGGCACCCGTGGCGCCCAATCGATCCACTGGCGCCATGGCACCCAGAACCAAGGCGACGAAGGCACCAACAGCAAACCAGGTGTGCTTGCCGAGAAAGATCCCGTCCGTGGTGGTTGGTTGCCCCCCGGAAAGGCTCAAACTGGCGGAATTGACCATGATTGTTGCCACAATCAGAAGTCCAAGGACAGCAAGAATGAGACCGTGTTGAGAGCGCAACATGCCCTCACTATCGGCATCCGCACCAGTCGAGCAAAAGAAGAACAGGTACGGGGAAAAAGACACTGCCGCCC
>JBIKQN010000243.1:0-3639 GCA_044349615.1 Phycisphaerales bacterium | reverse complement strand
GCTCTGGCCGCGGCATGCGCCCGAGTCCGGCATTTTCTAAATGCTCAATCACATCTGCAATGCTTATCCCGTATCGAATAGCTAGCTCGCCAGATTCAGCGAAATACGCAGAACGAATGCCCGCTGCGACTGATTCGCTCAAGAGTGGGCGACCGACTCCCGTGCCTTTGCACGCACGCGGGTTGGTTGCAGTGGCGCATGCGCCACTTGAATCACCTGAACCCCAAAGTGAGTGCGACTCCCACAGCGTGCCCGTAGCGTCGGTGGAATTCATTGAACTGTTTGCCTTCATCGGTGTTCGCCTCCTGCGATTCCGTTTTTCGAGTGCCGCTGCTGTGATCGCCGCGCTACACCCATGCATTCCTTGCGTGGGCGGAGTGTAGAGCTGTCAACGGGCTCGTCAATCGGTTTACGCAGAATCCCGGGCGAATTCAAGCAATACGGACGTTGCCCAAGAGCGAGCGTCGAAGGTCGCGAAGGGCCGGAAACTTATCTCGCCAGTGCAACAATTCGTTGCGGTCGAGTTCGGCAATGAGAGCCAACTCACCATCGCCCGCCTCGGCGATGATCTCGCCACTTGGCGCCACCACAAATGAGTCGCCGTGGTACGCGGCATTCGGGTCGTGACCAATACGGTTGCATGCGATCACAAATGCTTGGTTCTCGATCGCGCGCGCGATGGCTAGCGCGCGACGATGGACGGCGCGTGAGCCCGGCCAACTTGCTCCGATAGTGAAGACTTCTGCGCCCGCAAGTGCTGCAAGGCGAAAGAGTTCGGGAAATCGGAGGTCGTAGCAAATGAAGGGAGCGACGCGCCATGTGCCGTCCGTAAGTGGCACATCAACCACTGCAATGCTGTCACCCGGCGCGTAATGCCGATCTTCGTGTGCCGGTGAAAAAAGATGCATCTTCCGATATGTACCGGCCACGGATCCGTCGGGTCGGATGATGCTGGCGGCGTTGCGCATGCGGCCGTCGGACGCGTTGCGCTCGGCGTGTCCAGACTGCATCCAGACGCCATGCTGTCGTGCAATGTCCGCGGTGGCTGCCACCGGATCCGGGCAATTCGCAGGGGGTGGATCCATGGTGAATCCGATATCCGCCAGCTCAGGCAGAAGAACAAAGTCCCCGGCGGCAAGGTTTGCGGACGCAGCGAGGCGCTTGATGGTGGCCCAGTTGCGTGTGGGGTCCATCCAAGCGATATCGAACTGCAGGGCGGCAATGCGCATGGCGCGCACCATAGCGGTTCACGGACATTGATGGCAAAAACGAACCATCCCCGCATAAGAACGGGGATGGTTTGTTGGACGGGCGACCGACGGGATTTGAACCCGCGACCCTCAGGATCACAACCCGATGCTCTACCGACTGAGCTACGGCCGCCGTAGTGAAGGGAAACCATGGTATCCGGACTAGTAAGGAGGGTCAATCCCCTCGAATTCAAGGCACTGAATGTGGTGGCGAAGTCGGTATCCTTTGCCCTTTAAGCTCCTCTTTCGGAAAGCACCTACCAATGACCATCGCTGCACCTTCCGTTGTCCGCCAGAAGCATGACTTCGGCACCGCCTCCATTCATGCCAACCTTGCCGCGGCCCGGCTTGTTGAATTGGCGATTGCCCGCGGCGAGGGCATGCTTGCTGCAAATGGTGCGCTGAACTGCGATACGGGTGCCCGCACAGGCCGTAGCCCTGACGATAAGTATCTCGAAGACACCGCCAAGATCCACGGGAACATTGCTTGGGGCAAGGTTAATCAGGCAGTGAGTCCTGCGCACTTTGACCTTATTCACGCCAAGGTCATGGAGTACATGCGTGCCAAGAAGGATGTCTTCCGATTTGATGGCTACGCCGGCGCGGACACGAAGTACCGGCTGAAGGTTTCTGTGTTCACCGAGGAAGCTTGGCACAGTCTCTTTGCAAAGACCCTTTTCATCAACGCCGAGCCGAATGAGCTGCCGACCTGGCAGAACGATTGGACCATCATTGATGCCTCGCGCCTTGAACTGGAAGATCCTGCAAAGTACGGCGTAAAGAATAAGTTGTGCATCGTGCAGAGCTTGGAGCGCAAGTTGGTTCTGATTGTTGGCACTCGCTACGCGGGAGAAATCAAGAAGTCGATCTTCTACGCAATGAACTACGACCTTCCTGAGGTTGGCGTCTTCCCGATGCACTGCTCGGCGAACGTTGCGAAGGAAGATCCATCAAACGTAGCAGTCTTCTTCGGTCTCTCCGGCACTGGCAAGACCACGCTTTCTGCTGACCCAAAGCGTCGACTGATTGGTGATGATGAGCATGGTTGGTCGGATCGCGGCATCTTCAACTTTGAGGGTGGCTGCTACGCCAAGTGCATCAATCTCAGCCAGGAAGGCGAGCCACAGATTTGGAACGCCATCCGTTTCGGCAGCGTCATTGAGAATGTTGTGGTTGATCCGGTCACACGCGTTCCGAACTACGACAGCGCAGCCCGTACAGAGAACACTCGCGTCACCTATCCGCTGGACTTTGTTCCTGATGCAATATTGCCATCAGTCGGAACCCACCCAAAGAATGTCATCTTCCTTTCGGCGGATGCATTCGGTGTACTGCCTCCGGTCTCGAAGCTCACCCCGGAGCAGGCTCAGTATTACTTTGTCAATGGATACACCTCGAAGCTTGCTGGAACAGAGGCCGGTATCAAGGAGCCAACGCCGAACTTCAGCGCCTGCTTTGGTGGTCCATTCATGCCGCGCGAGCCAATGGCATACGCAGCAATGCTTGCGGAGAAGATCAAGCAGCACGGCAGCACTGTGTGGCTTGTCAATACGGGTTGGACGGGTGGTCCATACGGCGTTGGCAATCGCTTCAAGCTGAGCTACACGCGCGCGATCCTCTCAGCAGTTCTTGACGGATCTCTTGCGAATGCCAAGTACGTTGAGCATCCAATCTTTGGCCTTTACATGCCAACGGCTGTTCCGGGTGTGCCGACCGAAGTGCTTGATCCCCGCAATACATGGGCAGACAAGGCGGCGTACGACACGATGGCCAAGGATCTTGCCACCCGTTTCCGCGGCAATGATGCCAAGTACACGCTGAGTGATGGCGTACGGAAGGCGGGCCCCAAGGCCTAACTGGTCTCAGGGACGCACTTATGGCAACCATTCACGCACCTGTGCACGCTGTCAGCGATGTCTGTCTCAATGACATTGTTGACGCTCGACGTCGCATTGCCGGTGGCGTGTTGGTCACGCCATGCGTTGAGAGTCCGGCACTATCAGCGATCACTGGTGCTCAGATCTTCTGCAAGTTGGAATACCAGCAGCGCGCCGGAAGTTTCAAGGAGCGCGGCGCGTGCAACGCATTGCTTTCGCTGAGCGCTGAAGAACGCGCTCGTGGAGTCATTGCAGCCAGTGCCGGCAACCATGCACTTGCACTTGCGCTGCATGGCAAGCGCCTTGGTATTCCGGTGACTGTGGTGATGCCCATGCATGCGCCACTGGTCAAGCAGAGCCGCTGTCGTGAACTCGGTGCGCGTGTCCTGAATCACGGCGACAACATTGCAGAGGCCCGAAGCCGTGCTGACACGCTTGTCGCAGATGAGAACGTCACCTACATCAATGGATTTAATGATGCCGCGATTGTTGCGGGGCAGGGCACCATTGGG
>JBIKQN010000241.1:0-3646 GCA_044349615.1 Phycisphaerales bacterium | reverse complement strand
CACCTTGGTCATGGCTGCGTAATACGCCTTGCCTCCATCATCGCCAGCGGCATCAAGCTTGCCGATACACCGAGCGTCATCCGAATATTCAATGTGCGTGGAGTACGGTGGATCCAAGAACACGAAATCCACACTTCCATCCTCGAGCGGCAGCTTGCGTGCATCGGCCTGCAGAATGTCCTCGCGTCGAGGCACAAGGTCGTAGCCCTTGACTGGTCGACCGATGCTCTTACACACATCAATCGTTGTTCCGCTGCCGCACATTGGATCGATCACGCGGTCGTTCTCTCGCGAGTAGCGCATGAGCAATTGCCAGATCACCCATGACGGGGTTGCGCCCGCGTAATCCTTGTCGCCCTGCATGGTGTGACGCCTACCTTCGGCGTCGGTCCAGTCATAATGCTGACTTGGGTACTCCCAAAGCGTGGTCGGCATCACTTGAAGCGGCGGCCGAGTCACACGCGCAGCACCTTCATTGCGACCAAAGCGAGCGGGGCGATGAGAAGAGCCTGGGCGGTCAGAACGGTCGGAGCGGGGCATGTTGCGAGTGTAAATGGAGGGATCGCCACCAATCCGGCTGAACAATGGTGGAACGACCTGCGTTGTTGGATACACTCCACCTCCCGTGCCCCAAACCGTCCGAATCCTGCTTGCACTCCTCACCGTGACCCTTGTCGCGGCGGGTGGGAGCGGCCTGCGGGCGCTGCATTTGACGGTTGAAACCGGCTCCGGCCACATTCACCAACAGCATGCGGAGCACAGCGACGCCCATTGCGCCGGGGATCATCAGGCTCATGGGCACCATGATGGTCATGGGAACCATGGCGATCAGGATCATCTGGATCCAGAAACTCACGATGCTCATGAGACTCACACCGGTCACGACGAAGCCACCTGCGCCACCTGCGAACTGCTTCTGACGCTTGCAGTGACCATGGGTGTTGCAGTGCCAGTTCCAACTTTCCACGCGCTGGTCGCCGTTACCGACTGGCCAGCACCCGCGCGAACTGACGCACCGCTGCCGATTCCGGCACTCGCGGCGCGTCCACCACCAACCTGCTGACCTGATGTGCCGCGTTGCCGTCAAGGCAATGCCATCCGGCGCTCGTGCGCACGGATGTTTCCATGCACGCATGGCGTTCCTGCTTCGGCAGGACGCTGAAGGTTGTCATCCATATGCATTCACGCATCGGCTGCAGGGCAGTTCGCCCGGCATTCACCATCATTGAACTGCTGGTTGTCATCGGCATCATCGGCGTCCTTACCGGCGTGATGCTTCCGGCGATATCGAGCGCGCGACGCACGGCGCTCGCAACAGCAGATCTCTCGAACCTCCGCGGACTCACCGTGGCCCATCTCGCCTACATCAACATGAACGACGAACGGTTCGTTGATGTTGGACTTCCGCATGGTTCGTTTGCCAATGCACAAAACTCGTTTGTCGAACGGCTCCGCCCGTACTTCGGGAACAGCCCGATTGCGCTGAAGAGTCCGCTTGATCAAAGTCCCCACTGGTCGCTTGAGGCTGGTGGGGAAGGTGAACCAGTGGGCAACAGCACTCCTGCGCTGTATCGACGAACAAGCTATGGAATGAACAACTACCTCTCGCGCACCTACTCCCCATTGGTTGCCCTTGATGGGCCAGGAGCAGGTGCGGACAGGCTTCAGCAGGTGCAGAATCCTGACCGGATTGTCTGCTTCCTACTGATGGCGGAACAAGGCAGCTTTGCCTCAGCCGACCATCCGCATGTCGAGGACTGGGCGTCAAGCCCTGCCCCCGCCAAGACCGCGGCTTCGCAGGTGCAGATCAATGCGATCGACCGGCGGACTCCTGGTAGCGGAAGTCAGAGCAACTATGCGTTCGTGGATGGGCACGTTGGCACCCTGCAGTTTGAGGATGTCTATCGCAGCATGCAGGAAAATAAATTCGACACTGATCTGCACTGATCTGCACTGATCTGCACTGATCTGCACCAACACATTTACGGAGATATGACATGCAACTTCACATTCGATCGCTCAGCACGTGCTTAGCGGTCATCCTTACTACCGCGGCTTCCGCATCTGCCCAACACACTGGTGATGTTGGCTTGCGGACCGTGGACGGTCGCGTAGCCACGACGGCTGTGACTGCTACCGGATACGGCGAAGACCAACGCGTCTTTGCTGGCGCGTTCGGTGATACGGGTTCCACGTGGTTCACTAGCAATCCAGGCTATGACGCCTTACCTGGAACTTTCGCAGCCGGCACCCGAATCGGCTTCCGATTTACTGGACCAATCTTGGTCTGGGATGGCGCCACATTTGTGGAAACATCCGCTGCTGGCCCACTTGCTGGCGAACGTCTGCGCATCTCCTACCTCACCGCCAATGCCACAAGTTCAAGCGGTCCGGTTGCTGGCTTTGATCTTGCAGTGCAATCCGATGGCGGTTGGCATCGGCATCTTTCCATGACATTGCAGCCAGCGGCAGGCTCGGCAACGCCCGATGTGGGCGTGTATCTGGCACCGTTTGAGATGTATTCCACCTCGCCAACACTGCTGCCCTCGCAGGAGTACTGGATCATTTTGAATGGTGGTGCATCACAGGCAACCTTTGACGAGGCATTTGTAGCGGCACAAGCCGCCATGAATCCACCAGCTTGTATTGGCGACCTCAACGGTGATAGCACTGTTGACGGCGCTGATCTTGGCATGCTCCTTGGCGCATGGGGAATGTCCGGCAGTGCAGATCTCGACAACAGCGGTGCCGTGGATGGCGCTGATCTCGGCACGATGCTCGGCGCGTGGGGAGCGTGTCCTTAATGCAAGCCAGTGCGCTGTAACTCAACCCTACGCAACACATCACAATGTTGCACAACCGCTCTTTGTTCACCTCTTCCTTTCCATTCCCATTCTTTCAGGAGTTTCCCATCATGTCACGTACTTTCATTGTCTCTTCCATCGTTGCCGCCTCCATTGCATCAGTGACCTTCGCAGATAAGAAGGAGCCGCATGCAGATATTTGGGTCACCGCACTCGGCGGTTCGCTTGTCACCGGCGGATGGGATGACATCACCGGCGAAGTAATCGCCCCATCGCTTCGTGTCTTTGAAGGTGAACTTGGTCTTGACCCGCTGTTCCCATTCTCTGGTGATGAACCAGGAATCGGATCAGACTTAGTAGGCACCACGCTCACGATGAACCTGCTTCAGGGGATCAGCGTCTGGAACGGTAGTGGGTACACCACGTCGCCGTATTCCATGCTGGCTTCCTACGGCGGCCAAGATGCTTCGAGCACCTCTGGCGGTTCGTTCAGTTTCCTCGTGTCGCAAGGCCTTGACCTGCACCCCGAGTACACGCTTCTCGGTAACGGCGGCGCAGATCCGGCCAACGGCATCTACCTCGTCTCATTCACCGTGGGAGCACTGGGCTACGCAACCAGCGACACCTTCTGGGCCGTGCTCAACCTGAACGACTCTGAAGAAGCGCACGGTGCAGCCACCGCATGGGTTGAGGCGAATCTCGTCCCCGCACCCGCTGCATTGGTACCGATGATGCTCGCGTTTATTACTTCGGGGCGTTCCAGAACACGGCGTCAATCGACACTGGCGGCTTGCTGATCATCCCTAACTCTTGGAGTTGAGCAGCGAGTGTTGACCAACGCT
>JBIKQN010000240.1:0-3654 GCA_044349615.1 Phycisphaerales bacterium | reverse complement strand
CTCACCGGCGGCGCTGCAGCAATTTCCGATGGTCGCACACTTGTGCAGCCGGTGAATTTCAGACTCCCCAATGGACGAAAGACACGCGTCATCATCATTGACTGGGAGAAACTCCAGAAGGGTGACCTGACGCAGAATGTCTTGGTCCGACCTGGAGACAAGATCCATGTGGAAAGCGATATCGGCGTCGTCTACATCGATGGCGAAGTAGCGCGGCCCGGGGTTTACAACTTGCCCCCGATCGGCGAACTGACACTCAGTCGACTTGTGTCAGCCGCTGGTGGGCTAGGTCAGATTGCCATTCCGCAGCGCGTGGATCTGATTCGCAAGATTGCGCCTGATCGCGAAGCAGCTCTCCGCGTCAACTTGGCGGCCATACGCAATAAGGCGGAGCCAGACATTGTGATGCGCGCGGATGATCACATCATCATCGGAACGAACTTCTTCGCTACCCCTCTTGCGGTGATCCGCAACGGGTTCCGCATGACCTACGGTTTCGGATTTCTTATTGACCGCAACTTCGGAAACGATGTATTCGGACCCCCGCCGTTCTCTCAGCAACAGTTCTAATTCGTCGACTTTGGCGAACACAGAGCGAGGGCGGGCGTAGAAAGTCCGGCACTGATCCTCGGAATCAAGTCGGAGCCCAGATCTTTGCATGGCAACCAGTTCGGCGAACAGTTCCCAACCTCGTGATGCCGCGTCCCGCGCGGCCGGGGTCGGCGTTGGCGCTGAGGGTACAGCTGTAGCCCTCGGGCTTGATGTAACCGATCGCGCCGCCTATGCGTGGGGCGCCTTGTTTGTGGTGGCCTTCGTTGCCACCTTCTTTGAGTTCTTTCGCTACCAGTTTGTTCAGGCAACCACCCAAGTTCAAGATTGGGGGCACACGCTCCTTATTCCGCTCATCGCTGGTTACTTTGTGTATCTACAGCGTGAGAAACTGGCATTACAGCGCTTCGCGCCATCATGGTCTGCGTTCGTGCTGCTCTTCCTGGGGCTAGCGATCTACTCTGCCTCTGCGTTTGGACCACCGGCGATTCAGCACCACAATGTTCGCGGCGTTGGTGTTGGGCTTGCGTTACTTGGCTGCCTCTTGGCTGTCTTTGGCACAGCGTCGTTCCGCTGGCTTTGGTTTCCTTGGGCATATTGGTATGTCTTTGGCCAGACGATTTCCGAGCGAGTGATGTCCCGCGTGACCGAACGTCTTCAGGATTGGAGCGCGATCGGTGCAGACATTCTGCTGAACACACTAGGTGTCGACACTGATCGTGTTGGCAATGTGCTAACCGTGCATATGTCTGATGGCACGATGCATCCGTTGAATGTTGCTGAGGCATGTTCTGGAATGCGCACGCTGATGGCATTTCTAGCGATCGGTGTCGCGCTTGCCGCTCTTGGTCTCCCGCGCTGGTGGCAGCGAGTGCTTCTTGTAGTGGCGGGTATTCCAATTTCGCTGTTTGTGAATGTCCTACGAGTGGCGTCGCTTGGAATGCTTTCCATGGTTGATGCCAATTTCAGTACAGGCGAATTCCACAGCATGATTGGCTTGGTTTGGCTCATTCCTGCGTTCCTTCTGTTCTTGGGAGCGATGTGGGTGATTCGCAACCTGGTTGATGATGACCAAGCAGTATCAACGCCGGGCGCCGGAGTGAAATCATGATTCACTTTCAGCCCAAGGTCAAAGCTGTGTATTTCGCATTGCTAGCCACCCTAGCACTGGGTGGTCTTGGACTTCGTATTGGCATGCAGGCGCTTGATGTGTATCTGAAGAAGGATCCTGTGCCGCTGCGTGCTGATCTTGGATCCATCCCCACCGTCATCGGTCACTGGCAACGGATTGGCGATGATCAGCAAATGGATGCCGCCATGGTGGAGTCGCTCGGTACCGAGAAATACCTGACGCGGTCATATGCAATCGATGGCGATCCGTCCAAGGGCGTCATTTCTCTGCACTTGGCGTACTACACAGGAATGATTGATACGGTCCCGCACATCCCTGAGCGCTGCTGGGGCGCGGGTGGATTGGTGCAACTAGGTGATCCGATCACCATGCCACTTTCGTTGCCGATACTTTCAGACATTGCGCCTGATGCGCCCGTAAATGTCGCGACTGGCAGCCCGTATCCAATGGCGAAGCTCGTGGATTCGGTGACTCGCGTTGAAGAGCAAGTGACCTTGCCAGTAGGCGACTTTGCCATGACGGTGTCTACATTCCAAGACCCACGCGCTTCACGGATCGAGCAACTTGGCGGCTATATGTTCATTGCCAATGGCCGTTCCACTCCAAGCACGTTTGGTGTTCGTGCATTGGCGTTCAATCTCACTGATCGTTTCGCTTACTACTGCAAGGTGCAGCTTTCCGCCCGGTACCCATTGGGCGACACTCCCTCGGCCGTTGTCTTTCAGACGAATGCCGAGGATTTCCTCACGCAACTTCTACCGCCCCTGATGCGGTGCCTTCCCGACTGGCCGTCGATGGAGCGCACAACAGCACGGTCGGACCGCAAGGATTGATTCATGGCCAGCAAGCTCAACCGTAAATTCATCTTCGTCGTCGGCGGGTTCTCCTTGGCCGCAGTTGTTCTATTGGTGGCAGTCATTCTGGTGAATCAACTGTGGCTCAAGAACGCAGACCGGCACATTCGCGCCGGAGACGAGTTGCTAGCTCAGGGCAAGGCTCGCGAGGCGTATGCCATGTACGGCCGTGCTGTGGGTAAAAAGCCCGATGTCGTGCGCTACATCGAGAAGATGGAAGAGGCACTCAGCAAAGTCACTGGCGACACGCCGGCACAGTCGGTTGAGGACTACCGAAATTTCATGGCTTTGAAGCGCCAGCACACGCGCGCACAGCCTGGTGACCCAGAGCAGTGGAAGATTCTCATTGCCGCACTTGAGGATGAAGCAGAGCTTTACTCGCGCGGCGATGGCTGGATCTCAATAGAGACCGTCGGTAAAGAAATGAAGGACGTCATGGCCCCGGGCAGTGACGGGATGAAGGTCGCGGAGGAAACCATCCTGTATGCGCGCGCGCAGCGGGAGCAGGTGCTTACGTCGGGCGAGCGCACCGATCTAGAGAAACAGTTAGAAGCGTTCCTGAAGATTGCACCGAAAAGTTGGCGGGGCTGGAGCGCCCTTGTTTCTCTGCGGACGGCGGATGTTGCGCGCCTTCGTGGTGCAGGACAAGCGCAGGCGGCAACGCGTCGACAGGAATTGTTAGATAAGTCCATCGCCGATATGCGTGCCGCAGCTGATCCGACAGATGTCCTTGCTCAGGATGCAGTCGCATCGGCTGAACTTGAGCGTCTTATGCTTGATGCGCGAACGGGCAATCGCATGGATCGCACGAAAATCGACGCAGTGCAACTTGAGGCCGCGTGCGCGAAAGCTTCAGCGGCTGCTATTGCCACGGGACGTGGATCAGCCGTACGTGTAGCTGCAACGCGGCTCGCTGATGCAAAGAGCATTGATGCGGGCGCCAAACTCCTTGATGAGTGGCTCACCCAACACCCAACGGATCTCATCACAGCCGGGCTTAATCTTGAATTTGTGAGTCGGTCGGGTGATCAAGAAAAGGGGTTCGGACGCACTGAAATAGCTGCGCGGAAAATTCTCGACCAGCCTCGCCTTCCAACTAGTTTGATGGCCAGCATTCAG
>JBIKQN010000239.1:0-3657 GCA_044349615.1 Phycisphaerales bacterium | reverse complement strand
CCTCTTCCGCAAACGATGTACCAGCCAAGAGTGGTCGGTCGCCCGGGCTCAAGGTCAATCGCTGCCCGAGTATCTCTGCCGGTGCTTCCAAGAGGATGGTTCGAATGGCACCCACGGTACGAGCGGCCTCAAGAAGGGCGCGCGCCTCAGGGGTCGTGGGCGTTCCGCCTCCAAGCGCGATCACGGCACCAGCAGTGGATGCGTCCTGAAGGACATGCGCCAGTGCGGCACATTCAGCCGCCCGGAATGCAGGCTCTCCAACAGAACGAAACAGGGCACTGACGGATGCCTGCCCGCAACGAGCGACGGTGACATCATCAAGATCAATAAAGGGAACTTGCAGCCGCTCCGCGAGGAGCCGTCCAAGCGTGGTCTTGCCTGAGCCACGCAGCCCTAGAAGAACAGTGCGATTCCTAGGGCTCAGGGGGATCATGGGGTTCATGGGCATCCCTGAACAGCGAGAACTAGGTCTAGACCTAGGTCTGTGCCCTTGCTGCGAGTGAATTCAGATACGGAGTGCGCCTCAGGATCGGGCGTCACGGCATCAGCGCACGCGAATCTTGCGGCCCACACGACGCTTGCGATTCAAGATCGCACGCCCCTTGCTCGTCTTCATACGAGCTCGGAAGCCAATCTTGCGGACCTTCTTGATGCGACTAATTCTGTGCGGGTAATGCATGGCTGTTTCCGAGGAGCCGCGTAGTGTAACCAAATCCCCGCGCGGCGGGAGGGGGTGTATCCAAAAGGGTTTAGTTCAGATTATCGGAGTCGCCGCGAGTGCTGTTCGGCGGTCTGTTTGCCACCAAATAGCCTTGATTCAAGCGGAAATCGGCGACAACGCATCCGAGTCCATTACTCAGCGTGTCGAGCGATGCGACCTTCAACAAGGAAGATGACATCCTCTGCAATGTTGGTGGCGATATCGGCAATACGCTCAAGCCGCTGGGCGATCTGCATCATGTCGATGGCTTCTGCGGTCCGGGAAACATCATCCTGAATGAGTTGCCGGGACGCAGCGACTACCTCTTTGTTGAGGGCATCAACGCGACGATCGGCGCGCCGAACTTCGTGGCAGCACTCGGTGTCTTCGTCAGAGAGGGCGCCAAGTACATCGGCAAACATTGCTTGGGCGGCGGTCGCCATATCGGCAAGTGCGCCAGGAACCTCAGTGGGGCCATTATTCGCAGACCAGCGGAGCACCTTCTTAGAGATGCCGCGGCTGAGGTCGGCGATTCGTTCAAAGTCGCTGGAAATTCGCACCACGCTGAGCACGAAGCGAAGGTCATGTGCCACTGGCGCGCCCAGGGCCAGGATGCGCATGCATTGCGATTCGAGCTCTACTTCCATGTTGTCAATCTCAGAGTCGCCGGCCTTCACCTCTTCGGCAGCCGTGATATCGCCATGTATAAGGCCGCGTGCAGTCAGCGCTAGGCGCCGCTCGGTTGCAGAGCCCATTGCAAGCAGGCTGCGGCGAAGGCTCACGATCTGGGACTGGAGGTCAATTGCCATTGTTCAGATTTAGTTTAGCGTCTCATCAGCCGAAGCGACCGGAGACATAGTCTTCGGTTTGCTTGTTGGCAGGATTGGTGAAGATGCGATCGGTGCTGCCGCATTCCACCAAAGTTCCCTCAAAGAAGAAGGCAGTGCGATCGCTGACGCGGGCGGCTTGCTGCATATTGTGAGTAACGATCACAATGGTGTACGTGGTTTCAAGTTCACGGATGAGCTGTTCAATGCTCGCGGTGGACTTGGGGTCAAGTGCCGAGCATGGCTCATCCATCAGTAGAACTTCGGGTCCAACCGCAATCGCTCGGGCAATGCAGAGCCGCTGTTGCTGGCCTCCAGAAAGGCCAAGGGCGCTTGTTTTTAGGCGATCTTTCACCTCATCCCAGAGTGCTGCGGCACGGAGTGAATTCTCCACGAGTTCGTCAAGATCCGCGCGTCGGAAGGATCGATGCAGCCGGGGACCAAAGGCAACATTGTCATAAATGGACTTTGTGAATGGATTCGGCTTCTGGAACACCATGCCAACCCGTCGGCGCAACTCAACCACATCTAATGACCGAGCGAGCAAGTCATCACCATGTAGGGTCAGTAGACCCGATGCCCGCGCTCCTGGGATGGGGTCATTCATCCGATTGATCCAACGCAGAAACGTGCTCTTGCCGCAGCCGGACGGACCGATGAGCGCCGTTACTCGGCACTTGGGAATCTCCAGGGAGATGCCCTTCAGCGCTTGTGAATTGCCGTACCAACTGTCTAACCCGCGTGCGCGGATCGCAATCGATTCTGCTTGCTCACCACTACTAGCCGTCACGGCAGTGGCAGCCACTGGTGTTGGCGGAGTGATCTCAATGGTTGAGGGCGCAGAGGCGTTGTTAGGAGTGGTCATGAGGATGCTCGGGGACGGCATCAGCCGTGGACGCGTTGCAGGCGATGTCGGATGATTACAGCAACGGCATTGAGGGTGAGAAGGACGGCGAGCAATACAATGATGCCAGCGGCCGCCAATTCATGGAATCCAGACTGCTGGCGCATAGCCCAGTTGTAGATCTGCAGTGGCAGAACAGTGAAGTCGCTCATGAGATTCACGGGGGTGGAGCGAATGAAGAGTGGCACACCGAGCACCAGGATTGGCGCGGCCTCACCGATGGCGCGACTCATGGCCAAGATGGCTCCAGTCATGATCATGGGGATTGATGCTGGAAGGGTGATGTTCCACGTGGTTTGCCACTGCGTTGCACCGAGTGCAAGCGAGGCAGTACGCAAACTACGCGGCACTGAACGCAGTGCTTCTTGGCTAGAGACGATGACAATCGGCAGCACGACGAGCATTAATGTCAGCCCACCGGCGAGCACTCCGTTACCGAACGGAAGTTGCAGGTAGAAGAAAGACTCAGGCTGTCCGAGCGTGATTGGACTGTCGCTGCTTGATGAGCCAAAGGCGCGTGCGAAGGCAGTCAATCCGAGAATTCCGTAAACGATTGATGGAACCCCAGCGAGGTTGGCAATATTGAGTTGGATGAAGTTTCTAAATCGGGAGCGCTTGGAAAACTCTTCCAAGTAGATAGCCGTTCCAACGCCAACGGGCACCGCCGCAAGGGCGCAGATCACGCACACCCAAATACTTCCCCACAGCGGGGCTCGCACGCCGGCTTCCTCGGTTCGGCGGCTAGCAAATGAGGTAAGAAATTGCCATGAGAGCCTCGCATGCCCGTCCTGCCAGATAGTGACAAGCAGGACTCCTAACATCGCCACAGCAAGGGCGGTGAACAGGATGCAGAGCCCGAGGAATGCGCGATCAGTCACACGCCGGCGAATCTGCGAGTTTGGAGTTGCGGCAGCGACAATCTCTCCGGGTGATCGACGCCGAGTATGGGAACGAATATGTGCACCAAGGGATTGCATCACTCGTATTCCTCGCGGAAGGCACGCAGGAATAGATTGCCGGCCATCGTGAGCACAAGCGTGATCACAAACAGAACAGTAGCAACCGCGAAACTTGACTTGTATTCAATGCCATATGCCGGGGCATCGCCTGTAAATATCTGCACCATGTAGGCAGTCATGGTCTGCACTTCATCGGCAGGATTGAGCGTCATCCGCGCCAAACCGCCGGCGGCAAGCGCCACAATCATGGTCTCGCCGATTGCTCGG
>JBIKQN010000238.1:0-3658 GCA_044349615.1 Phycisphaerales bacterium | reverse complement strand
CTGCACGTTCGATCGGTCAAGTACTCGCAGCACCACGCTCTCACCAAACATGGTGGGAAGCACAGCAACGCGCAAGTCAACGGGGCCGGAGTCAAGGCTCATTTCCACGCGACCGTCTTGAGGCAATCGTCGCTCTGAGATGTTCAGTTTCGCCAAGACCTTGACGCGGCTCACAAGCGGCATAGCGAGCGGCTTTGGCACCGGCAACATCTCGTAGAGGACGCCGTCAATGCGGTAGCGCACCTTGAATTCTGACTCGAAGGGCTCCATATGAATGTCGCTGGCCTTGTCAGCAATGGCCTGCATGAGAAGGTGGTTGAGAAGCTCAACAACCTTGTTGTCACTCATGGCGTCGCCAAGGGTGGTTAGGTCAATACTGGCATTGGAGCGCCCGGCAGCGGCCTTGACTGCAGCAGAGTCCTGCTCGGCAAGGATGCGTCGCCCGGCATCAGCCATCGACTTGCCGCCGTAGTACTTGGCAACGGCAGCTTCAATCTGATCAGCAGCGGCGATCACGCTCTTAACGCTGCTAAAGCCCATGACGTTCTTCAGGTCATCCACCGCCCGGTAGTTGTCGCGGTTTTTCATCGCGATGGTGAGCGCGCGCGTCGACGGGTCAAAGGCGATCGGGAGCACCTTGTAACTGTTGGCCGTGGCCGGCTGAAGTGCCGCAATCACTTCCTTGGGGATCTCAAGTTCCGCGAGGTCCACATACTCAAGCCCAAACTGTCCCGCGAGCGCGATTTCGACATCCTGTGCCGTGATCTTTCCTAACTCAACCAGGATGGCTCCAAGCTTCTTTCCCTTATGAGTGGTCTGCTGGGCGGTGAGACCCAATTGAACATCATCCCGGGTGGCCTTTCCCATCTTGGCAAGAACGCGGCCGAAGCGGCGCTGCTTCAGTTCTTCAACGGGAACGGGGGTCAGTACACCTGGGTCTGGCATAGTCGAATTCCTTCAATCGCCGTCAGTTGGTGAATCGTGGCGGTCCCTAAGAAATACGGACGCAAGGCACGAATAGATGGCATGTTATGAAACGATTTGTTGGCTGTTGGCACATGAATTTGATGTGCCACTTGCAAATTGATACTGAACCTGAGGGACTGGGCGAACATTCGCCCCTGCAAACCCCTTGAAACTGTCAGTTTGCCTCGTGAACCTCATCGAGTTCAGCACGACCGACATTACCGCCCGCGCGATGGACCTTCTCGGTCATGTCGCCCGGGTTTCGGCACTTGTCGATCATCTCCTCTGCAGAGATCATTCCCTTGGAATACAGGCTCCAGAGGTGGTCATCCAGGAGCTGCATTCCGAACTTCTTACCAGTCTGAATCGCAGAGTCAATACGGAAGGTCTTGTTCTCGCGAATCAGGTTGGAGATGGCCGGAGTTACAACAAGGAACTCATAACCAGCCACTCGACCGGGCTTGTCCACACGCGGGCACAACACCTGACTGATGACGGCAATGAGCGATGTGGAGAGCTGCACACGCACCTGCTCCTGCTGATTGGTTGGGAAGGCGTCAATGATTCGGTTGATGGTTCCTGCCGCACCGGTGGTGTGCAAGGTGGCAAAGACCAAGTGTCCCGTTTCGGCAGCTCGGATGGCTGCCTCAATGGTTTCAAGATCGCGCATTTCACCAACCAGAATCACGTCTGGGTCTTGACGCAGTACGCGCCTCAGTGCCTCAGAGAATGTCGGCACATCAATACCAAGTTCGCGCTGATTCACCACTGACTTCTTGTGGTTGTGATAATACTCAACCGGGTCTTCGACGGTCACGATGTGCCGCTCCCAGTTGGTATTGATGTAGTCAATCATGGTGGCGAGCGATGTGGTCTTTCCGGATCCGGTTGGCCCGGTGACAACGAACAGACCACGGGGACGACGAATCAAGTCCTTACAGATCTCAGGCAGACCGATCTGGTCAAAGGAGAGCAATCGATTCGGGATCTGCCGAAGCACCATGCTCAGCACGCCCTTCTGCTTGAAGACGGACACGCGGAAACGAGCCGCGGTACCGAAGGCGAAGCCGAAGTCGGTTCCGCCCAACTCTTGCAGTTCCTGCTGGTTCTTTTCCGGCGTGACGCTCTTCATGAGCTGCATCATGTCTTCAGGCTCAAGCGTCTTGGTAGCCAGATTGCGCAGACGTCCGCTGAGCCGGATGGTTGGCGGCCGACCGCAGGAAAGGTGCAAATCGCTCGCGTCCTGTTTGACGACAACGTCGAGCAAGCGATCCATCTGAATCGTGGGCTTCGCGTTCTCTGATACTTCGGTTTCGGAACTGGACATGGTTGTATTTCTGGTCTGTGACTTGTCGGTGAGTAGATATCAACGCAAAGTGTGCGTTAGCGCTTGGCCATCTCGCTTGGATCAAATCCTTCAATCTGTGCATACTTGGCCACTTCGTCGGGCGTGGTAACACCCTTGAGGATCTTGATGCGACCATCGCCAAGAAGACTTCGCATACCGCCACGAACGGCAGCTGCGCGCAACTTGGAGACACCCGCACGCTGGAACGCCAGCTCGCGGATTTCGCTGTTCATGATCATCATTTCGAAGATTGCCTTGCGTCCGCGGTAGCCAGTGCCCTTGCAATTCGGGCAACCAACTGCCTTCATGACTTTGCCCATGGCTTCTTCTGGAGAAATGTCCACAAGCTTCAGGAACTTTGGATCCGGGGCGTCATCAATCGCTTTGCACATCGGGCACAAGACGCGTCCAAGGCGTTGCGCAAGGACCGCTTGAATGGAACTTGCAACCAAGAATGGCTTCACACCCATGTCTACAAGACGGGTGATGGCGCTTGGTGCATCGTTGGTGTGGAGCGTGCTAAAGACCAAGTGACCGGTGAGCGCAGCCTGAATGGCAATATCTGCCACTTCACGGTCTCGAATTTCACCGATCAGGATGATGTTCGGCGCCTGGCGCAACATGCTCTTGAGCACGATGCCAAAGGTGAGGCCGATCTGTTCACGAATCTGCACCTGATTGATACCGTTGAAGTTGTACTCCACGGGATCTTCAGCGGTGATGATCTTGCGGTCCGGGGTATTGAGGATGGCGAGCGCCGAATACAGCGTGGTGGTCTTGCCGGAACCGGTGGGGCCAGTAACGAGGAAGATTCCGTTGGGGCGACGAATGATCTTGTTGAAGACATCCAATGAGTCTTGCTCAAAGCCAAGATTCAAGAGACCAATGCGCACGCTGTCTGGGCGCAAGATTCGCAAGACCACGCTTTCGCCGTAGAACGCCGGGCAGGTGCTGACTCGGAAGTCGATCTGATTGATGACTGGCTGGCCATCTTTGAAGACCGGATCACCCATCTGATCGATCTCTGGCACTGGGAACTTAATGCGTCCATCCTGCGGAATACGTCGCTCAGCGATGTTGACGCCAGCCATCAGCTTGATGGTGGAGAGCACTGCGTTCTGCAGTGACTTCTGCAGTTTCTCGATTTCAACGCACACGCCGTCGATGCGATAGCGGAGCATGATGTGCCCCTCTGCCGGTTCGATATGAATATCCGAAGCGCGTCCATTGACGGCATCAAGAATAATGCGTGCAACGAGTTTTCGAATCGGTCCATCGTCATCAATATCAAGGGACTTGCCGCTGCGGTCCATGGACTTGCCACGATCGAGTGACTTGTCCATC
>JBIKQN010000237.1:0-3679 GCA_044349615.1 Phycisphaerales bacterium | reverse complement strand
CGCGTGCTCGATGGCGCGCGTCAGGCGCTCGCCCACAACACTCCCCATGGACCCAGCCATGAAGGTGAAGTCCATCACGCCCACCACCACCTTGCGACCCTTGATAAATCCGGTGCCGGTTTGCACGCCATCGTTCTCGCCAGTCTTGCGCTGCGTATCACGAATGCGATCGATGTAAGGCTTTTGATCAACAAACCCAAGCGGGTCGATTGGGGCCATGTCCGCATCAAGCGCTTCGAACGTACTGGCATCAAGGAGCTGCTCAATGCGCTGGCGCGCGGAGACGCGCATGTGATGGTCGCACTTTGGGCAGACCATCAAATTGGCCTCAAGGCTCTTGCAGAAGATGGTCTCTTCGCACTCGGGGCATTGCGTCCATAGACCGTCCGGAACGGCTTTCTTGGTTGCAACTGGGGTCTTTGTCCACGTGGGTTCTGGCACTCCGAGGCTCCTTGAATCGGGGAGTGTAGCGCGGTCATCAGTCGCCGAGAAGGAGCGCAGCGTCCGAAGGCAGCGCGTACTGCGTGCACCATGTTCGGCACTCAACGCGTTCCCAGAGGCGGGAGCCATCACCGCGCGCAAGGGCATCGCGAACAATTCCAAGTGCAGTGATGTGCAGAACGATTCCAACCCGATTGCCGGCGTGGCGTTCAAGAATTTCCGCGAATGCATCCAGAATGCGAGCTCGGGCCTCAGCAAGTGGCTCACCTTCTGGCGGCACCACCGTCAACGGCGAGGCAATCCACTCCGCGTACCGGCTTTCGAACCGACGCTCAAACTCCGACAAACTCAAGCCCTCAAGGAGCCCAACGTCCGGATCGGCCAGATCACGATGAGCCCGGACATTGCATGCAAACCGGCTTGCCACGATGCGTGCGCTTTCAATGGCAGCTTCGTCAGGCGGGTGATAGAGAAACTCCGGACCATCGCCAAGGCGAGCGACGCGCTGTCGCAGGTCTGCAAGCGACTCCTCAATGGCAGGAAGGTCGGTACTGCCGCGCAGGCGTTGCTCGGAGTCCCAAGCGGTTTCTGCGGGGCGAAAGAGCCAGAGCGAGGTTCCCGACATGAGGTCATCCTCGGAGTGCGGTGATTGCAGCGGCGTAATCGGTGGTACCAAAGATGGCGGTGGCGCTGATGAGAACGCTGCAACCAGCCGCTCGACATGCAGGTGCTGTTGTCGGTGACACACCGCCATCAATCATGAGTCGCTGATCAGAGCGCATGTGCGCGAGCAATTCCGGTGCCTTGGAAAGGACCGAGCCAATGAATGATTGTCCGGAGCGACCCGGATGCACGCTCATGAGCATGACCGTGTCAACCATCGGCAGCGCGTCAAGGCATGCCGAAGCGGGCGTATCGGGATTCAAGACGATGCCAGCAGTCATGCCACGCGCACGAATCTGCGCAACAAGCCACGACGGGCGCGGCACGACCTCAACATGAAACTGTATGTGTCCTGCGCCGGCGTCTGCAAACGAATCGACCCACCGCGCTGGATCCGTCACCATCAGGTGAACATCAAGGAACGCCGTGGGCACAGCACGATGCGTTGCTGCACAGATCACTGGGCCAAGGGAGATATTAGGAACAAAGTGACCATCCATCACGTCAATGTGCAGCGCATCACCACCGGCATTCATCGCGGCTTGGCAATCAGCGCCAAGGCGGGTGAAGTCTGCGGAAAGAATCGACGGCTCAACAAGGAGCCGTTGATCCTTCATGTACGGATGTGATGCACTCGATGCAGCCACGGATGCCACACTCACTTGGTGGCGGCCTTTGGATCCTTGGCCTTGGCCTCGTAGGTATCCAAGGAACGCTTGAAAGCAGGCTTCGCAGCAGGTGCTGCGGCCATCCACGCGTCGTACTGCACCTCGGCAGCGTCGGCATAGTTGCCGCGGCCAGCAGAGACGGCAGCCATGGCAGCCAGTGAATCCGGGTCATCCTTGGTACCAGGCAATGCCTTCAACTTGTCAGCCACCACCTGCGCTGCATCAAGGTCGCGCTTCTTGACGGTGGTGTCAGTGGCCAAGAAGTTGGCAGCCTCGATGAGTGCGTATTTGTCGGTCTTGATGCCGTCAATGGTGGAAGCCATAAGTGCCTTGGCACCAGCAGTGTCGTCCGCTTGCTCATTCAACATGCGCCAGGATTCAAAGCTGTACTCCAAGAGCGTGGACGGGTTCTCTGCAATTGCCTTTGCGTAGAGGCTGCTGGCTTCCTTGAAGTTGCGGCGCTTGGCGGCATTGCGGGCAGCATTGATCGTTGGCTCAACGCGCGACATGAGTTCTGGGTCATACCGATTCGCGAGCGTCTGCTTGATGACGCGGTCAAAGTTCTCATCGAGCGGATTTCCAATGTGAACGATCTTTCCTGAGCGGCTGATGACAAACGCGCACGGAATGCCGTTCTGCCCCGCTGCCTTCATCCACTTCTCCTTGATGAAGGTGTCTTCCTTCTTCTGCGTGGCAACGGTGTAACCCATTGCCGAGCCCTTGTCTTTCACAAACTTCTTGACAAGGTCTACTGGCTCATCACTGACGCCGATGATTTCCAGACCGCGCGGACCGAAGTCCCTCTGCAATTCACTGAGGTGCGGAATAGAACGCTTGCATGGCCCGCACCAGGTGGCCCAGAATTCAACCACGTACACCTTGTCCTTGCTGAAACTCTCAACCTTGTCACCTTGGACAAATTCCAAGTGCTCCGCGAATCCCTCGGGGGGATTGGCGCCCACAACGAGCTTCTTGTCCTCCTGCGCGCGGGCGCCGGATACGAACGACAGTGCGAGAGCAAGGCTAGCGACGGTGGTGACGAGTGCGTTGCGCATGGTGTTGGCTCCAGTGATGTGAACACTATAGACGGATGGACGCGGGGGGCTGCAGCGAGTCTGCAACCGGACAACCGTCACGCGGGGTCAAGAACATCCACTGACTCAAATCGCTTGCCTTCAAGCATTTCTAGGCTGGCTCCGCCGCCTGTCGACACGTGCGTCAGATCATCAGCAAGGTGGGCGACGTCCAAGGCAGATGCGGTATCACCGCCGCCGGCAATGGTGATGGCGCCAGTACGGGTGGCTGCTGCAACAGCTCGGGCGATGGCCATGGTGCCCACGTCAAACGGCGCAGTTTCAAAGGCGCCCATGGGTCCATTCCAGACCACCTGCTTGGCGGTGAGGCATGCTTCGGAAAAGAGATCGCGCGAACGCGGTCCAATGTCAAGACCCATCCATCCGTCCGGGATGCCGCCAACCACTTCGCATGTTTCTGTACCCGCCGCAAGTGCGCGCCCGCAGACATGATCGATTGGAAGCAAGATGGTGCATCCGCGCTCCTGCGCTGCACGCAGAATGTCGCGCGCCTTGTCAACCATGTCCGGCTGCACAAGGCTTGATCCAGTGCTCACGCCCTCAGCCCGGAGGAAGGTGTAGGCCATGGCACCGCCCACAATCACCATGTCAACCTTGTCCAACAAGTTCGAAAGCGCAAGCAATTTATCGCTGACCTTTGCGCCACCAACAATCGCAACGAATGGCCGCTTCGGATTCTCAAGCGCATCGCTCAAGAACTTCAGTTCCTTCTCAAGCAATCGCCCTGCAAGTGCTGGTGCGCCGCGCGCAGCCATCGCCCGCGGCAATGCCACCATCGACGCGTCTGCACGGTGGGATGCGCCGAATGCATCA
>JBIKQN010000236.1:0-3682 GCA_044349615.1 Phycisphaerales bacterium | reverse complement strand
AGCGCGGCAGTGAAGGTTGAAGTCTTCTGCAATGGGAGTCACGACATGCTCAGCCTAAGCGGTCACCACCCCCGCCGTGGCGCAGGCACGCGTAAATAGCGGCTCTGCTTTCCTTAGGGAAGACATTGCGCGTTCCGGGCGCTTAGACTCTATCAAGTGCCACGCATCTCCCTCCCAACGCGAATTTGGCTCATGGGCATGATCTGCCTCGTGATGGCGCAAGCCGTGCAGCGGAGCACCGCCACTCCTCCCGAGGCTGAAACGCCGGCGCCCGACAGCCGTGCGGCTCCGAGCCCGCCCACGATCGACACTGCTGCGCCAATCGACGCCCCTGGGCTCCTGAATGTTGTGGCCTACGGACCCGGGTTCTGGTCAGGAAGCGTGCCGACTGGCGATCTCGGATTCGCAACGCTCAAAGCGTGGGGAGTGAAGACCGTGATTTCAGTGGATGGCGCCGTGCCCGATACTGCACATGCGAGCACTTTCGGCATCCGCTATGTCCATCTTCCGATCGGTTACGACGGCTTTGACGATGCACGCAAGATGCAACTGGTCCGAGCGGTCCGTGACCTTCCACGACCCATCTATATCCACTGCCATCACGGCAAACATCGAACTGCAGGCGCAGCAGCAACTATCGCGGCATCGCTCGGATGGCTCACTCCAGATTCTGCACTTGTGCGCATGAAGATTTCCGGAACGGCACCCAATTACACCGGTCTCTACGCCTGCGCGTCGTCCGCGTCGCTGCTCACAAACGCAATCATTGATCAGGCACCGGCTGATTTCCCTTCTGTCACGCGGCCGAATGGAATTGTGGAGGCCATGTTGGCGATCGATGATGCATATGAACATCTTGTTGCCATCGAACGCGCCGGTTGGAAGCCGCCGGCTGATCACACGGACTTGGTTCCAGTTGCCGAAGCAGGAGCACTCGCGGAGCACTTACGGCTTCTGGCGGCGACTCCGCAAACCGCTACTCGCCCACAACTGTTCCGCGACCTGCTCACCAAGAGCCACCTCATTGCTCAGCGCATTGAGGATGGTCTGCAAGCCGTTCCGATTGGGGACCCAGCACGGCTATCAGCAGACCTTCGAGCGCTGCATGCGACTTGCAAAGATTGCCACGCACAACAGCGCAACGAGCCAAGCGTCAGCACCACGAACCAACACGGCGACAAGGCTGCGCAATCAGTCGGCGGGACTCCTTAAAGTCCTATAAATGATTGGTGCTACTGGGAATGTTTACCCCAGTTTAAATTTGTAGTCCCCATGTGATCAAATGCGGCTATGTTCAGACAGGCATTCCCGTTGAGGAATGTGCACCCGTCCCCACTCACGCCGAGATCCACACTTGATCACCAACCCGCGAACCGTCGGATTCGTTGTTGTCGCCGCACTTGCCACATCGGTCTTTGCCGATGTTGACACTGGTCCAAACGGTCACGGACCACTGCCTGAGCCCGCTATCCAGAAGCCAGCGCCTGCGACCCTCGGCGAACGATTCGGCACGTGGTTTATCCCCGCGCCGGTGGTCACGCTTGATGCCATGGATCACGGAGCGCTGATGGCCGAGGACGAGGCCACCGTCCAACCAGCACCGTTCCGCTTCGGCGTTGAGCGTGGCGTGAAGCTCACGCTCGAAGATGGGCAATGGATGGACGTTCAGGGCGGTCGCCTGTGGCGAATTGGCATCGAAGCAGTTGGCGCATTGAACTCACGACTCCATCTCAGCGGACTCAACTTGCCCGCTGGTCAGGAACTTGCCATCACCTGCCCGGACCTCGAGCAGAAGATGGTTGGCATTCTTGAAGGCACTGGCGACTTCGGTACGGGCGAGGCCTATGGCCCATTTTCACCAACGCCGCGCGGAGAGATCGAGTGGTTCGTTCCCACTGGCCAATCAGCAAAGCAACTTCCCTTTGAAGCCGTCAGTTACTCCTACGGCTACATCCCGGTCTTCAGTGATATTTCAAATGGCGGAACCTGCTCACTGAATCCGGCGTGCTATGCGGCGTGGCTGAACGAATCCAACGCGGCAGCAAAACTGACTTGGACGATCGGTGGCGCTAGCTATCTGTGCTCTGGACAGCTCATGGCAACGACCGCTGCCGATGAGACCCCGTACCTATCCACAGCCAACCACTGCATCAGTACCGCGGCTGAAGCCAACAGTTGCCAGTTCATCTTCTTCTACCGATCGCCCTGCACTGGCGCTAATTCGCCCGGAACAACGGTTTCCGGCGCAGATTTGTCATCCACATACGCCCCTAGTGATTGCACGCTCCTCCTTGTGCGAGGCGCCTTGCCGGCCGGCTGCTATTGGGACGGATGGTCCAATGTCAACCCAGCACTGAACACCACCGTCACGGGCATTCACCATCCAAGCGGAACACCGCAAGCCATTTCGTTTGGATCGAAGAACGCTGCTTCCTATCCCTGCGCTACACCGACGACCAATTACAACTCCATTCGTTGGACACAAGGCATCACTGAGGGTGGCTCTTCGGGCTCGGCAATCTTCACAAATAGTGACCGCAAACTCTTTGGAGTACTCACCTGCGGTTCTTCTGCGTGCAACAACACTACCGGGGCAGATGGCTACGGGCGGTGGGATGTTGCAGTAAATACAGCTAGCAGTAACTTTGCCACCCTCCTAGCAGCAGGGTCAGACGACCCGCAAGAGCCCAACAATAGTTGTGCAAACGCGAAGTCTGTTGTCGCTGGCACCTACAGCGCGCTGGTGGTGAAGCGACTCAACGAAGACTGGTACGCGCTGCCGGTGAATTCCGGCGCCACGCTCACCATGAACATGACCTTCACGCACGCCAATGGCGATGTAGACGTGCAGTTGTTTACCGCGTGCGGCGGAGCCGTAGCACTTGACCGTGCCGCGAACACCAATAACGAGTCATTCACTTTCGTGAACCCCAGTGCCTCAAACACCGTGTACATGCGCGTCTATCTGGCAACCGACACACGCAACGAGTACTCGTTCACCTTCAGTACATCTACACCTGCCCCATCAAACGACAACTGCGCCACCGCCACTGCAGTTGGTACAGGGGCCTTTGTATTCACCAACACCTTGGCAACGAATGCCACCCCAACACTTCCCGCATCGTGCGACGAAGGTTCTGGCGTCACCATCACCAAGGATGTCTGGTACCGATTCACAGCACCAATCAATGGGCAGATGACCGCGAGCACCTGCAACGCCGCGGCGTTTGATACGCGCATCGCCGTATATTCAGGAGCAGCGTGCCCCGGTGCAACCACCCCTGTTGCAGCCTGCAGCGACAATGGCGCAGCATGCTCGAGTGGCACAAGTTCTGCGGTGTGGGGCGCGAGTGCAGGCAGCACGTGGTACGTCCGAGTGGGCAGCGGTGCGAGCGGCACGGCAGGTACTGGCACACTGACATTGTCCGCGGTCGTGAATTGCCCCTCTGACTTCACTGGCAATGGCAGTGTTGGCGGGGAGGACTTGGGGGTTCTCCTTGGTGGTTGGGGCGGAGCTGCCACAAGTGACCTGAATGGCGATGGGACCACCAATGGTGCAGACCTCGCCATCCTGCTTGGAGCATGGGGTCCCTGCCCGTAAACCTGCGAATTTCCCTCTCATTCCATGAATCTGCGCCGCCCCGACGGGCTTTCCCGTCGGGGCGGCTTTGCATTCCGCGCG
>JBIKQN010000012.1:0-11892 GCA_044349615.1 Phycisphaerales bacterium | reverse complement strand
CAGCGTGACATCCACTTCCATTTCCTTGCCGTCTCGCCAGATCTTCACCTTGGCAATATCGCCAGGCTTATGAGCACGGAGCTTTGCCATCATGGCACCGGTCCCCTCAAGGTCTTCGCCATCCCACGACAGCAGGATGTCACCCTTCTGGATACCCGCGTCACTCGCAGATGTGTCCGCACTCACTCCGTCTACCAAGACGCCCTTCTTTGGCGCTCCCTCCACGCGATCCTCATCACTCATCGATGGCATCACTCCCAACCGCACCGCTGCATATCCGCGGTCTGCGGTTCGCCCGGTGTCTTGCTGGAATTCAAGGCGATTTGGCATGGTCGCCACTGTGGATGTGATGTCTGCCGCCAACGCAACTATCTTTGCGGCGCCCTCTGGATTCAAGGTATGGCCCATGTCCTTTGGTGTGTGATAGATGTCGTGATTACCGGTGTAAATGAAGACAACCGGTATGCCAGCTCCGTAGAAACTGGCGTGGTCACTCGGGCCGCGTCCCGAAGGATCTGCGCGCACTGTCAGACCACTGCGCTCAAAGATGGGGCGCATCACGTCGATCATCCCCTTTGCAGAACTCATCCCACCAACGCTCAGATCATCTGAACGCAATCGGCCCACCATATCCATGTTCACCATGAGCGACATCTTGTCGCTAGCGATTGTTGGGTGCTCCACGTACCAGCGGGAACCGCGTAAACCACTTTCTTCGGCAGTGAAGCCAAGGAACAGAATGCTGCGCGCGTCCTTTGGTGCATCCTTGCCGCCATAGATGTCGGCCATGGCCTGTGCAATGCAGAGCATGGCGGCGGTGCCGCTGGCGTTGTCATCGGCGCCAGGGTGCAATTGACCCGTGTACTGCGGGCTAGTGCCAAAGTAGCCGTAACCAACGTGATCAAAGTGTGCACCCACCACCACCCACTCGTCCGCCAGTGCGCCCTTGCCACGCAAGACTCCACCAACGTTCTGTGTTGGAGTGCCGCCACTCGAAAGCTTGGTTTCGATGGAGACCTTGGACTCATCACTGAGAGCCACGGTCTTCACTTCGCCCGAATCGGCGCGCTTGCGCCAGTCAAGCAACGAACCCGTATCCGGAGCTCCTGCCTTGATGATCTCCTCTGCAACCTCGGTAGTCACCTGCACCATGGGAATATCAAGTGGTCGGCCCCAGCGGCTCGTGGAAACATCTTCCAGCGCCGTCTTGCCGTCACGCGCGCCGGGGGGCGAGACCAAAATGATTCCCGCAGCGCCGCGCTCCACAAGGGCGTCGATCTTGGTTGTCATTGCTGAAAATTCGCTAAAGCGACGGGATGCCCATTTCGAGCGACCGCGCTCATCAAGCGGCTCATACCGAAAGACCATGGCAATGCGACCCTTGAGATCCGCACCCTCGTCAAAGCTGGTGTAGTCCGCCTCGCCCTTGTTGATGCCGTAACCAACGAAAGTAACTGGTGCCTCAACCTTTCCATTGCCCGAAATTCCGAGCACTGAAAAATCCTTGCCCCGCTCGCGTTCAACTCCGCTGGCCGAAAGCAATCCCTGTTCCACCTTGGGCGCGCCGCCTGTCAATGCAAACTTCTGTTGGTAGCTCTTCCATGGGCCGTCCTTTGGAGTGACACCATCGTCACCAACGTCTGGGAATGCTGCTTCAAGACCAATGTCCTTCATCCAGAATTCCAGGTACTCCGCAGCAAGGTCGTTACCACGAAGCCCCGGTGCGCGACCTTCAAACCATGGGTTCGAAAGCGTGATGGCATGTTGGTACCAGCGGGTTGCCACTGGACCAAGATCAACGAAGACCTTTGCTAGGTCGATGTTCTTTGCGTCAACAGCCTTCGCGCTGTCGTCGGGTGCCCATGTGTAGACATTGATCGGACCCTCAATCACCTTTCCTGGTTCTTGAGGGGTCGGTGGTACCTGTTTCGGGGATTCCTCCTGTATTGAAGATGGAGCCTCCTGCTCTGGCACATCCTGTCCAGCATTGGCGAACACACAGCACGCTGCGGTCAATGAGAGTGCGAATGAACAGGGGCGCAAGAGTGATCCAAGCATGAAGTGCCTTTCGAAGCCCAAAGTGTAAGCCCTTGCGCGTGCGCAAACTCACAAAAAGCACGCGAGGGTCGCCAAGTGGCGACCCTCGCGGGAAGAATCAGATCAGTCACAGCACTGGGTGACATGCACCAAATGCTGCGCAAGAATCAGTCTCCGATACGGAGCATGTCGCGGCCAAGAATGCCGTCGACTGTCAAGATGCCTGCGCTGCAGGAGCCTTGACCAGTCGTGAGCATGTCATAGGCAGCTGTCGAGTAATACGCGTTGGCACCACCCGAGCAAACGAACCAGAGGCTACCGCTCACGGCTGCTGTTCCACTAGCACCGGCCGACTGAGCAATTGCCAAGTCGTTATCTTGCTGAATACCGGCGATCGACACCACTTGTGTGTGACCATCGAAACAGAGCGTTGCAGGAGCGCTGTTGTAACCCTGGTTGTAGAACCACGGAGTTGGCGTAGAGAACGCAGGGTTCACTTCGCCGCCTTCCATGTTCTGCAGCCACTGGTGCTCCCACATGCGCCACTTGAGCGATGGGTATTGAGCAAGTCCCGCGCCTGGGCTCTTGAAAGCACCCGGCATGGTTAACCTGGTCGGCCGTGCCCCATAGCTGGCTGCAGCGCCGTTACCAGTCTTGCGTGACCAAGCCATCACATCTGGCGACCACATCGCAGCTGGACTCCAGCAGTACGTGGGGGTCTCGAAGTCACCATTGGTGAAATTGAACTCCACGGGTGTGGAAAAGTACTTGTCAATTTTGGCGAGCGTGATCTTGTCCTTCGGGGCCCAGAAGACCTTGTCGTAGAACCTGCCGCCAACGTAACTGTTGAATGCCTTGCAGTTGGTCAGGCGCCATGAGCCTTCCCAACGCGCGCTTGCTCCCCAGAAATCGCATGCAACGTAGGTCACAAAGTTACCGCAGTTTCCCGGCCAACCAGCGCAGCGTGCCGGAGTGCCGGAAACCCAGTAGCCCCAGAGACCTCCGCCGGAATCCCAGCCCAGAATCATTTGAGGAATGCACTGCGTTGCAGTGATGCCCGTGCAGGCGCCAACGATGGCGTCGCCGTACATACCGGCCTCATCGGGCACAGCCGTGAATTGACGGTCGTTGTAGTCAGCCCCGTACGCACTACACGCAGCACTCAGGTTGCGGAGATTGCCCAAACTCTGCGTGATGAGCGCAGCGTCTCGAGCCTTACCAATCGCAGGCAACAGGATCGCAATGAGCAGCGCGATGATCGAAACGACCACCAACAGCTCAACGATCGTGAAGCCCTTCTTATTGAGGCGGTTCATGTACCTACCTCGCCTTTCTGCAGCCCGCAGGCATGCATGAAGAGTCCTAACCAAGATGTGACCGGCACTGAAGTTCACCGAGGCTTCAAGGATCGGTGTTCCAGACCGGCGGGCTGGACTCGAACAGGTGCGGACCTTTGGCGGCAGGCCCGCGAAGCCGTTTCAGATGCCCCCGACACACCATTCGTGTGGACAGGGGATATAGGGAACGATATCCGTACGGGTAGTGATACGGATGGCCCTACCACCGGAGATTCAGTAGATCACCGGGAATGTCCCATTGGGCCCCGCCAAGCCCACTTGCCGGGCGTCCGAATAATGACCATGGCGCCCAGACATGAGCAGTATCGCCGTCCCGGCTTTACCCTTTGCCCTCACGCGGAGCTGGCTCAGCCAAACCGCCACCAACTGCCTCCAAGGATTCCCCGCCCATGAAGCTCTACACACGTACCGGCGATGACGGCACCACTGGCCTCTTCAGTGGAGCCCGTGTCTCCAAGGATCACCCCCGCATTGAGGCGTACGGAACCATCGACGAACTCAACGCAGTGCTTGGGCTTGTCCTGAGCGCCTGCGATTCCGCACATCCATTTGAGAAACGCTTGCATGCGATCATTGGAGCTATTCAATCGCGACTCTTTGATATTGGTGCAGATCTTGCCACCCCAGAGGGTGCAAAGCAGCAATCAAAGATCCACCGTATTGATGGGGCAGATGTTGCTGAGACAGAAAAGTGGATCGATGAAGTCGATTCCGCAAACCCAGCACTCACGACATTTGTCATGCCCGCTGGAACAGAACTCGCTGCGCGACTTCACCTCGCTCGCACGGTGTGCCGCCGTGCAGAACGCACCATCATCTCACTCGGAAGTATTGAGCCCGTTGGCGAACCGCTTATGCGCTATGTCAACCGACTGAGCGATCTGTTCTTCGCTATGGCTCGCCGCGCAAATCACGAACGCGGGCATCCTGATGTTCCATGGGCACCCAAATAGTTTGTTGCTAATTACGCTAGTAATCAGGGAAATCCTAAACCCCTAGTGTGCCAAATACGCGATCTCCGGCGTCACCAAGTCCTGGACGAATATACGCATTGCCATCAAGTTCGCGGTCGAGTGCTGCCGCGTAAAGCATGACATCGGGGTGTTCATCGTGCACACGGCGAACACCCTCAGGTGCAGCAACGAGGCACACCATTTGAATATCGCGACAACCAGCATCCTTTAGATAACGAATCGCAGCACACGCACTCCCGCCTGTGGCAAGCATCGGGTCAATGACTATCGCATAGCCCTCACCGACATCATGCGGCAGCTTTGCGTAATACGTGACCGGGCGATGCGTTGTCTCATCGCGGCGAATACCGATGTGCCCAACACGCGCCTCGGGGAATAGTTGCATCACGCCGTCGGTCATGCTTAGCCCGGCGCGCAATATCGGCACCAGTGTCACGGGGCGGCTCAACTGGTGGCCCTCTGTGTCCTCAAGCGGTGTCTGGACAGTGATAGTGCGCGTGTCAAATCGGCGCGAAACCTCATAAGTCATCAAACCCGCGATTTCGTTCAGCAGGCGGCGAAAGTCCGCGGAATGAGTGCCGTGATGGCGTGCGATCGCCAACTTATGCCGAATGAGTGGGTGATCGAAGACCTTTAGATTGGCGAATGCGTCGGAATGAGTGGGCATGAAAGTGCTCCTTGCAGTCAAGCGTAGACTGCCCCGTCGCGCCGCGAGCCCTGCGGCGCGAGGAGAACCACATGATGAACACCGTAAACGAATCCCCGCGCAACAACGGCGCGCTGCGGAATGGATCCCAAACGAGCGCTACCCCCCGCATCAACACCATGCGCGGTGGCTCGATCCTGCTAGGGTCGGGAGTGATTGTTGGTGCAACCCTCGCCATCCTTCTTGGTGCCGCATTCGTACAGACGCCCGCCACAGGTCGGCCGGTTGGGCGCACGAAGCCAAGCCCAGAGCAGATCACGCAAGAGACGCGAGCGGCAATGGAGGTGCTCAACCAATTCGTCGGTCGCTGGGACATCAATGGCCAGTCGTTCGATGAGAACGACAAGCCAGTAGGAACCTTTACCGGTAGCGCGCATTACTCGTTCGTGATGGCGGACAACTTCTTGATGGGCGAGACCACACTGACGAGCGGCAATTTCTTGCTCGATCAAGTCGATTACTTCGGGTATTCGCCAGGGCTCAACAAATACACGCATGTCATGCTCACTGAGCTGGACAAATCCATGGTCTATCAACAGGGCGAATGGATGGCCGAGGTTGGTTCATTCGTGTTCGCCGTTGCTGCTCCGCTCGACTCGCCCAAGGGGACGCCGCGCAGTATTGGCCTCGAGTACGGATTTAGCAATGCAGGTATTGCCATCACCATGAGCATGCAGAATGGCGTCAAACCTATGCGCAAAGTTCGCATGCTCCTCACCAAATCAACCCAGCCAGCTGCGCCAACCGGTACAGGTGGCATGCCTACTGGCGCCAATGTGCAGTATCAGCAAGGCGACCCAGCCAAGATGCGTGCACAGATGCAACAAGCAGTAGGACAGATGACTGCACAAAAACAAGCCATGCAGCAATACATTCAAGGAATGAATATGGGCATGGATAGCCAGATGGACAAAATGATGGATCAACAAATGGATCAAGGCGTGACCGATCAAACCCGCGAACTGCTCCGGGGTCCTGAGTAATGTCTTTACCACGCCTCGCAATCATTGGTCGACCCAACGTCGGAAAGTCCAGCCTGTTCAATCGGCTTGCTGGTCGCCGCATTTCCATCGTTGATCCAACTCCAGGAGTGACCCGTGATCGCGTCACCACCATCTTGGAACTCAATCCGCCGCCTGATCGCTCCGATGAGCAGCCACGATTTGTGGAAATCATGGATACGGGCGGATACGGAATCTATGCCGCCGAGGGTGGACAGATTGATGACGCCGGCAAAGACCTGGCGCTCTTGACCCCTGACATCGAAGCGCAGATTTACAAGGCCGCACATGATGCTGAACTCATCCTCTTTGTGATCGATGCGCGCGATGGCGTCATGCCGCTTGACGAGCGGGTTGCTAAGTTGATTCGCAGCGCGGGACTCTCGCAAAAAGTGGTTCCGATTGCCAACAAGGTCGACGATCCAAGTTGGGACGCCGATGGCTTTGAGGCTGCGGCGCTTGGTTTTGGGCAACCACTCCTAGTCAGTGCCACATCTGGTTACGGCTCGAAGCGACTGCTTGAAACCGTGTGGGAGCGACTGGAAAAGTGTGGAGACGGCGAGCAACCGGAAGTTCCGGAAGTTCGCTTTGCCATCGTTGGTCGCCGCAATGCGGGCAAGAGTTCGTTGGTTAATACGCTCGCTGGCGAGCCGCGCGTGATCGTGAGTGAAATCGCGGGAACCACGCGTGATGCTGTTGATGTTCGCTTCGAAATCGACGGCAAGGTGCTTGTGGCTATTGATACCGCGGGCGTTCGCAAGCGGAAGAGTTGGGCAGATGATGTTGAGTTCTATTCAAATGCTCGCACCGACAACGCCATCGAGCGCGCTGATGTCTGTGTTCTGCTCTTGGACGCAACCGAGAAGTGTTCGCAGATTGAAAAGCGCCTCGCAAGCCAGCTTGAAGAGAAGTACAAGCCAACAGTGATTGCGGTCAACAAGTGGGATCTGGTCTCTGGAAAACTTTCGCCAAAGGACTACACCGAATACCTGACGCAAGAATTTCCTGGTCTTGAGTTTGCTCCAATCGTCTTCATCAGTGCCAAGGATGCAAGTGGCATGAAAGAACTGCTTGGCATGATTGCAAACCTCGATCAGCAGACCAAACATCGCGAGGGAACCGGACGCATCAATAATGCTGTGCGCGAAATCCTTGAGGCGCGCGGACCAAGTTCTGCGCTTGGAACCCGTGCGAAGGTCTTCTATGTTGCGCAAATCGATGTGCAGCCCCCAACCATTGCTATGGTGGTCAACAAGCCCGATCTCTTCAAGGGAACCTATGAGCGTTACTTTAAGAACCAATTGCGAGAGCACTTGCCGTTCAGCGAAGTGCCGATCAAGTTGATCTTTAGCGAGCGCAAGCGCGAAGAGCGCCGACACTAAAGTTGAGGACAAGCAATCATCATCCTGGGCGCACAGCCCAGGTGATGACAAAGGCCACTGCAGCGAGAGCACCAACAATCCCAGTGCCGATGGCGGTTACAGCAAATGCGTCAAGGGTTGCTATTCGGAATGCGGCGCGCGCTAGGAACGCTGATGCCACGGTGAATGCCAGTCCGTCAAACGCTAACTTCAGCATCGGCTGATCAATCGGCACGAAATTGGTGAGTGCCGCCACGGCAACGCACGCAAATGCGCGGCTTGTGATGTCCAGGGCAGATCCAGGCGGACGTCCGCGTACGAGCGCGATGGCTGCGAATGCTGCCGCTCCCGCTCCAGTGCAGAGCAGGAGCCACACCACCGAAGCGCCAGCGGCAGAGAATCGCTGAATGGCGGTACTAGCAACCGCCGCTACTGGCAAAAGCGCGGGGAGCCCCGCTAGGCAACCAATGACTGATGCAAGCAGCGCAAGGGTGCCTACCCCGCCCCAGAATCGGAAGTCTCCCTCTGGGCATAGGGGGCGATCGTGCGCTCGTTCGTTCATCGGACCGTCATCGTAACCCGCGCCGTGGGATATCCTCAGACACGCCATGGACATTCAAATCCGCGACCGCAGCCGCCAGCCCATTGGCATGGCACAGGTGGACCCAGCGGCGCGGCCGATGCTGGTGCGGGCCATCGGTCCCAATGGCACAGAGCGCGAAACCTACTTGGACTGGGAGCACGCGCTTGATGACGCCGGTCAACTGCGCTCGTGCGTGGCATGTGGTTGCCAGCGCCTCTATCGGCGACGAACACTCCCTCGATTCGCTCCCTTTGCACTGGTTCTTGCAGGGGCAGGCGTGGTGGCTGGTGTGCTTGGATACTCCAGTGACCCGATCGTCCTTGCTGCCATGGTCGCCCTACTCGTGCTCGATGGGGCGGTCTTGGTGCTCGCCCGTGTTCAGCTTGTGTGCTACCGCTGTGGCACCGCTTATGGGGGCGCACCTATCGCCCGCTATCACCGGCCATGGGACGGACGCGTTGCGGCAGAACCAGACAACCTCCCAATGGTGATCGATACTCAGCGCAGCGAAAACGATGATGGCGAGCCATCGCTACCATCAAACCCATGAGCGCCCCGGACACTGCGCCGATGACTGTTGACGCCGCATGGATGCACTCCCTCGGTGGATGCTTTGTTGTGTTTGACGGTCCCGATGGAAGTGGCAAGAGCACGCAATTCCGGCGATTTGCAGACATCGCGCGCACCGCGGGAGTTGATGTTGTGGAAGTACGCGAGCCGGGTGGTACGGCAATTGGTGAAAAGATTCGAGCCATATTGCTTGACCCAGCCAATGCAGAGATGACCACTCGTAGCGAAATGCTCTTATATATGGCTAGCCGTGCGCAACTGTATGAACAGCGCATTGCGCCTGCCATTGCAGCGGGTGCACTGGTGCTCGCAGACCGATTCGTGTCGAGCACGCTTGCCTACCAAGGAACCGCTGGTGGTATTGATGAAGAAGAGATTCTGGCAGTTGGCAAGGTTGCCACTGGTAACCACTGGCCAGACCTCACTGTTGTGTTTGATGTTGACACCGATGTGGCAATGAAGCGACTGTCTCCGCTTCTTGATCGAATGGAGCAAAAGGGCTTTGACTTTCACGCGCGTGTACGCAGTGGATATCTCGCACAAGCAGAGCGTTGGCCGCATCGTTATGCAGTGGTCAACTCCAGTGTGGCCCCAGATGCGGTGACTACCGGACTACTGAGCGCTGTCCAGCAATGGATGGCGCAACGATGTGCGGTGCGTAGATAAATTGTCGTAAGTGATTTATTTATAGTGATTTAAAGGCAAAGATAGCCTGGTTTGTGCCCACTGGCTGAGGGCTTACTTGGTCGCAAATGCGCCGGCTTGCGATACACAATTGTTGTCCTCACAAGTAATCCACCGTTTCCCCACATTGCATTGCATTGGGATTGCAATTTACAAATATTGAATAACTTCCGCACCTTCTGTTCGGTTCCGCGGAAACCGCGCGCATACTCCGCCTCGTGTGTGGACAGCACGCGGGGCACTGGCTGAACCGCAGATCGTGTGGGGATATGAATCCGAATGTTGCGCGTCGCGACCGGCTAAACCGATTCGTAGATTTGGCGCGCGTTTATCGTGGCTGGAGTCGGCAAGAGCTGGCATCCAACCTTGGTCGCGACCTCTCGAAAGTTGTTCCTGATAGTGGCAACCCAAAGCTTGACCTGGTTGTTGCTCTCGCTGATGCGCTCGACTGGAATGTCGGTGATGTAGCCCAGTGTGTTTGGGAAGCACCGCCACTATCAGTGGTGCCTGGTGAGGACTTTGCGGCGCTTGATGCCCAAGCAATTGAGGCGCACCGAGCTGGTGATTGGCGCGGTTTGATTGCAGGCGGGCGCCGCCTCGTGGCGTCGGCCCACACTCCTGCCGAGCGGGCCCGTGCGCTGAATCGACTGTCTGGTGGCCATGATGGTCTTGGGCGCTATGCCAAGAGCCTTGATTGCCTGCGCGAGGCACTGACGCTCAGCCCACTGTCGCCACAGTTAGAGTTGATGCTGCGGGTCAACTTGGTCGGTGCACACTACGCGCTTTGGCATGTGATTGAGGCGCGCGCTACTGCGCGTGAATTGGTGGAACGATTCGAAACTCGTCCTCCGAACGGCCGGGTTGAACGAGTGGCACAAGCATTTTCACTCATGTACCGGGGACACTGCGCGCGGCGCGCGATGGCATCGTGTGCCGAAGAGGCCCATCGAAATGCTAGTGAGTCGTGTGCTGATCTAGAGCGATCTGGCGCGTTGTTTTCTGCGCTAGCGCGCGAGTTCGGCGACGATAGTTACGGAGGCGTCGCCAATACTTGCCGCGGTGCACTCCTTGAAGTCCATTGCGCACTCGGAACGATTGACCCTCTTGATGCGGTGTCAACCATCACTGAGGCGTTAGGTGGTGTTGAGGATCCGATGCTTGCGCCACCAGGGGACTGGCTAGAGAGTTATGGTTGGTGGTGCATCTTTGGTTGCAATGTGGCGATTCGCCATTTAGACGACCCACACTTCCACCGCGCGATGGCCATCTTTACCAACAAGGCGATTGAGATTGCTGATCGACTGGGAAACTGGTCGCTTCGGGAGCGAGCATTCAGTCTTGAGCAGATGAGGCGAGAGCGCCTTGAAAAATCCACCGGCTTTGAGGCGGAGTGGATTCTTGATGAAGAGGATGTCCGCACTATTGCTGGCACGATGGGGCGATTCCCGTCGTTCCGCGAGACTGGTTGGCAGATCCTTGCCGATGCCCGCATTGTCGAAAAAGTATGAAAGGCATACACACCATGAGTATTTACGCTCACTTTCACCGAACCTCCGGCCCCTGGCCGCCCGGTTCGCTGTCCCCTCTGCCGCTCGTCATCACCCTGCTTGTGTCATCCGCCGCACTTATTCCGTGCTCGCAGTTAGCCCAAGCCGAACGACGGCAACCCGTAGAGGACCAACAGGTTTCTAGCCCGGTCACCGAGCGCCGGCGATGGTGGCTTGAAACCTGGTCTCACTCCATGCAGGAAACCTGCTTCATCAATTGGATGAATACCCAATTTAGAAGCGCTACTTGGCAGATGGTTATGACTTCTGAGCAAGTAAACACCGTTTACGTTTGGTGGCTGATGGTCTCGTCAGAGAGCCTTGCTGGGAAGTAAGAAAGCGGTTTCGCCATCGGGCGGGGTCTCATCTAGACTCCGCCCGATGGGCGCCAGTGGACATGCAGCGAATGATCAGGGTTTGACACACGAGCAGACGCATGCCCATGAGCATCATCCTGGATTGCTGCTCTTGATTTGTGGCCCATCGGGCGTTGGCAAGACCACCATTGTCCATGAACTGATTCGTCGATTCGGTGGTTTGTTTTCTGTCAGTGCCACCACTCGCCAGCGATCGCCACAAGAGCGAGATGGTGTCGACTATTTCTTCTTGGACGAACCGACATTTCAGAAGTGGATCAATGAAGATCGATTCCTAGAACACGCACAAGTGTTTGGTCGCTCTTGGTACGGAACGCCAGAGGCGCCCGTTCGTGCAGAACTTGCCAAGGGTCATATGGTGGTTCTCGATATTGATGTGCAGGGGGCTGACAATGTGCGCAAGCGCATCCCCGAAGCGCTAGCGATCTTTGTCCTTCCGCCCGATGAGCAAGAGTTGCTTAACCGTCTGCGAGCCCGTGGACGCGAAGACGAGGCTGCCATTGAGCGACGATTTGCAGAGAGCAAACTTGAAATTGCACGCGCTAAGCATGGGCACACCTTTGATGCATTTGTAGTCAACGACACCCTTCCCCGGGCTACCGACGAAGTGTCTGCGATTGTTGCTGCTCGGCTTGCGGCGAAGGCTTGAATTTTTTGGGTGTCTAAGGTGAGTTCACTGGCGCCCCACACGCAC
>JBIKQN010000235.1:0-3707 GCA_044349615.1 Phycisphaerales bacterium | reverse complement strand
GAAGGGATTTCTGCAGGCAGCGCTACCACACACATAGAGCCAAGCATGCTTCCATCAATTGGTGACACCGGATCCAACTCCCACCGCTGGCACAACATTCGATGCACCCATGCAACCATCTGGTGGTTGTGAGCGCGCACAGCGGGCCAGCCAAACTGCGCCATAAAATCAATGGCCATCCCAGCAGTCATCCAAGCTGCTAAATCACGCGTTCCTTGCCAATCAAATTCTGCGGTGAAACCTTCATCCAAGAAGTGGCTCACCGTTGCTGGCTTTATCTTGCTCCTACACGAAGGGTCAACCCACAGAACTGCACTACCCTTCGGCGCGCAACACCATTTATGCAAGTTTCCAGTCCAATAGGTTGCACCAATCGCTTCCACATTGACATCAAGCATCCCGGGAACATGCGCCGCATCCACAAGAATTTCAATACCACGCGCCCGACATTCGCGCGCAATGTCCATGATGGGGAACACAAGACCCGTTGGACTAGTGACCTGATCAATGACTACCAATCGCGTGCGTTCGGTGCATGCGCCCATGATTGCTGCAGTCACTTCCGAAGGATCCATGATTGGTAGCGGCAGCGCGCACTCCACATACACGGCGCCGCACTGACGAGCACGGAACTTCATCGTGTTGCGCACCGCGTTGTAGACATGGCTCGTTGTGAGGAGCTCATCGCCATCATTGAACTCCAACGAGCGCAACACGGCATTCACGCCCTCGGTGGCATTCGTCACGAATCCGAATGAATCGGGCTGCATGCCAAGAAACTCAGCAACGCGAAGCCGACTCGGCTGAAGGAGTTCACGAATCCGTCGGCCAATCATTTCAATCGGGCGACTCTCCAAACGATCCTGCGCAGCGATGTATGCCTCGCGCACCGCCCGCGGACACGCCCCAAAGCTGCCGTGATTGAGAAAGGTGTACGACCGATCAAATATCCACAGCCGGTCCAGCCGCGGCGCCAACGGTGGCGGCGCAGAGGCGATCGGAGGATGACTTTGGCCAACGGAGGAGGCGTTTGGGGTGTCCAGCGACATGGGGAAACCATACCGGGAGGCACCTTCCGAACCCCCCAGAGCCAAAAATCTGACATGCACCAATAAAAAGTGCAGGATAAAGCGCCGAATAGCCGTTGATTCGGTAACCGTTCGTACTAACATTCACCGAACGAATTCTGCAGTCGAGCAAGGACGACTGCCGAAAACCAAACAAGCACCGCACATGCGATGCGCCAACCTGCCGTGACAGGTCAGCAACCAATGGTTCAAGCCACCACATCACCTACCACCCCAAACAACGGAACACGCGATGAAACTCCTTGCCACTCTTCGATCACTTCTCGCTCCTGCAGGCGCACCACTCGTGGTGCTCGGTCCAGGTGGCGACTTCACTGAACATGTCTTTGAGCGCGCTGGTCGACTGACGGTGGAGCGCCCTGCTTGTCACACGATGCAGGAACTCGAAACCGACGCGGATCCATTCAGCGCCCAGGGCAAACCACTCACCGCGCGTTCGCGCCGCCACCGACTTTCCCGCTTTCTTTCTGAATCCATCGACGATATCGAAATCCTCGACATTCGCAACCGGACAACCACTGTCCCCGTCAGCACCGCTACCGAGAACAACTCCAATGAATCTCACTCCAAAGCAACTGCGCATCTTCGAATTCATCCGTCAGCATCGCGCACACAAGGACTACTCGCCAACGATGCAGGAGATCGCCGACTCGCTCGGCGTCACCAAGGTGACAGTCTTCGAGCACGTCGAGGCGCTCATCAAGAAGGGCGCGCTCGTACGGGAGGCGAACAAGAGTCGCTCTTTGTCGATCGCTGACGACGCGGAACTGCCAAGCGACACCGCTGATCGGCAAGTGCACGCCGATGGTCCAATTCCAATGCCGCTGCAATTCCCGCTCGTCGGAAGAATTGCTGCTGGGCGGCCAATCGAGAAGTGCGCTCAGGACGAGACACTTCGGCTCGAGGAACTCTTTGGACCGCGCCGTGGCCAGACGAACGCCATGTTCGCCCTGCAGGTTGATGGCTGGTCGATGCGCGATGAAGGCATCTTTGATGGCGATTATGTCATCGTCGAGCGCCGAGAAACCGCACGCAACGGCGAACGGGTTGTTGCCCTCTTGCCGGGTGGCGAAACCACTCTGAAGACATTCTTCAAGGAGCGCGATGGTCGCATTCGCTTACAGCCTGCCAACCCAGACTTCGATCCAATCATTGTCGATAGCTGCGAGATTCAGGGCGTGGTAATGGGCGTGATGCGCCGGTACTAACTCACGGGAGTAAGAACGGCTCTGCCAGCGTTACGAACGCACGAGCGATTCCACCAGTTCCACTGCGGCGTCCTCGGGCGAGCGCTTGGCTGCGATGGCCTCTCGCATGCGTCGGACGATCGCGCTGCCGACAATCGCGCCGTCAGCATGGGCGGTGACAGCGCGGACGTGCTCGGCTGTTGAGATTCCAAATCCCGCCGCAATCGGAAGCGATGTCGTCGCACGGATGCGAGCGATCAGGGGTGCAATGTCCGGCGATTCACTCCGTTCGCCCGTGATACCAACACGCGCAAGTGCGTAGACGAATCCGCTGCACAGCGCGGTGATGCGGGCAATGCGCTCGTTGCTTGAAGTTGGGGACACCAACAATGTGCAGGTGATCCCGGCCGCGTCGCATGCTGCGCGAAGCGCTGGCGCGTCCTCAATATCGATATCTGGCACGATCAGCCCGTCAAAGCCTGCCGCTGCTGCATCGCGGGTAAAGCGCTCAACGCCCATGCGGTCAACGATTGACACGCTCACCATGGCAATGAGTGCCGCATTCACAGTGGCACGAACGCCTCGCACCGTCTCAAACACTCCCGCAGGCGTACAGCCAGCAACAAGCGCCTCATGCATCGATTCTGCAATGACTGGACCGTCAGCGATGGGGTCGCTGAATGGAATGCCAACCTCAATGATTGATCCGCACGCCGCAGCCAACCGCGGGAGCAGTGCCCCGGTGGATGCAAGTGATGGGTATCCAGCCGTGATGAACGGCAGCACCGCCGCGCGTCCCGACTCGCGACAACGGGCGAAAGCACGGGGAACGGCATTACTCTGGACAGGCGCGGGGGTCATGGCGGGATGGTAGGGATGCAAGCAGCGATCCCGCTAGCGAACAATCCGGTACAACACCGCCTACATCCCGGCCCCGTAGCTCAGCGGCCCAGAGCAGTCGACTCATAATCGATAAGACCTCGGTTCGAATCCGAGCGGGGCTACTTCTTTCAGGGCGGGATCAGCGAATATCAGTCTCGCGAACCCGCCCTTCGGGTGATTTCTGAGCACTTATGCCAACATCATGACTTGCCTCAGACGCCAACCCCGCGCATACTTGACATGCTTGCCCAACGCCGCCCACCAAACTTTGCGAACCCTCACCGCCTCCCACGCTGATTTCAGCGCGTGCCAGCGCGGCGCTGACCAGGGAAACGCCACCCGCGGTGTTGCTTCGGCCATCGCAACGCTTGCCGCCCTGCTGCTGACCATCGCCGTACTTGCCAGCGCGCCCGGCAATGGCTTCTCCGCCGCGCCCGGTTCGCGCATCGCATTTCTGACGGAGTCCGATGCCGCTGCCCCGGCCTCAGCCGCACACTCGATCACCCCCGGCAGCGTGGCACCCGAGCCACGTGATGCCACCCACTGCTCC
>JBIKQN010000233.1:0-3734 GCA_044349615.1 Phycisphaerales bacterium | reverse complement strand
TGGTCGGATGAACACCCCCCCCCCCCCCCAGCCATCATGCGTCAATGAGCCCAACTCAGCCCCCCCGGCACGAAATCAAGGTATGAGGGCAGCGATTTTGCAATGCTGATGGCAGTACCGCCCAGTTCGTAAACATCACCACGATTCAAGTCTCAGATATTGAAAAATTTATTTGCATTGCTCCATCTTTACCTGCCACCACTACTGCCATCGGGAGCACGCTCAGACCCGAAAGGGCTACAGAAGTAGCTCTAGACGCGCATGCACCCCGTGCGTACACCCTGAGATTCGCCTCAGGGTGGTGACTAGATAAATAGGTGCGGGGATACCCCGGACACAATTTACGATCGCCCCTCACGGCGCGCTTAGAACCGGGTTCGGGATTGCCTAGAGCGCCCGCGCCGTCAAGCCCACAATGCTGCCAGGGGCACCGCGAACATGCCATCACCGAAGCCGACGGCCATCTCATCGTCGTACAGCACCACGCCGCTGACACGTGATCCAGCGTGTTCGACGACCACATCTACCTCGGCGCCCTTCTAACTGCGCTGCGCCCCCCCCCAAAGAACACTTTCCTGGCCGCCTGCGACCACAGGAACATTTTCCAGCCCTTGGCATCCAAGCACCTTCTTTGTGCGAGCCCCCGCAGTGAGCACGGGAGGCTCGGTAAGCGGCGTGTGAAACTGAGAAGTCCGGCAGCTTGATGTACGAGTCTCGGGTGCCAACCGGACGAACAGTTTCGCCCGAGGCTAAGCGGAACCTGGTGGAGCGCAGCCGTCCGCGTCCGAGGGTCCCGCGCGCAACGGAGGGGGCGGTCAACGACTCAACTCACTTCACCCGCGCGCACCACCGAAAATGGGGACAGGGGTGGACGGCACCTATTTAAGTTACGCGGCAGCGGATCCAGCGACTGGCATCGCGCAGGAGATCCGCGCAAGCGCGCAGCCGCGGCGGGCGCATTCGGTGGTCAGCGCGTCAGACATTCCGCGGATCACTGAGGCTGTTTCGTCGTTATCAGTGGACAGCACAATGGATGCCGTCGCGCGCGCAACTGTGCACTCGATGCGCACTGTTGACTCCACGCCCCATGCCCGCATCAAGAGCACCCCGCCGCGCTGATCGATCAATGCGCGCACGGCACGCCGCAACTGCGTCTGCAGCAGTGCATGGCCAACGGCTCCCTGCGCCGGCAACTGAAAGCGCGGTCCTGCAACAAACGGATTGAAGACTGACGATTCCATGAGACGAACCTCGCATGCGGTCTTCGAGCGAACGACCGCATTCAGTTCATCGGCGCAGCCGCGCTGAAATCCTCAATTTGGCGGCAGGCGATTCGGCTCGCGCGGCTTCTCAGCCAACTTCTCGGCTGAACCAGTTCCGGGAACCACATCACGGACCGCATCAATCATGTCGCGAGCCGCCACATGCGCGGTTCGAACGGCATCCCCCACCGCACCGTCTTGCTTCATGGCGCGTTCGGCCATCTTGCGCGCCACCATAAATCGCCGACTGAGACCAGCAATCACCGTGGCCATCACTTCCATTTGAGATGTGGGCGGCTGATCGGATTCGGGTTCAGTGTGTTGGGAATTCATGCGGCCTCGTGTGCGTCACGATAGCCGCCTTCTGGGGCCATCTCCAAATCCTCGAAGAATGAGCGCACCGCTTCTGCCAATTCCTCGTGGTTTGGCGCCTCAAGCGCCCCCAATGCGTTGGTTGCTCGCTGCACGTGCGCCACAGGCAAGGCCTGCAAGACGGCTGCCGCTGCTCCTGCATCAAGCGCTACAAGCAATCGGGCTGCACGCTCCGTGTCCCCAGTATCAATCCAGCCCCGCACCACAAATGCTGACTGCTCTGGCGCGGATCGAACTGCTTCTGACGCATCAGCACCAGGAAGCGGCTCTTCATCGAAGGCAGGCATGGAGATCTCTCCATCCGAAGCCGTCGAAGCCGCGGCGCGGGATCGCCCCCATGTCCACCAAGCAAAGGCAGCAAGACCGCCGAGAGCCAGCAGTGCCCATCCGTATGGGAAGCCATTGGCAGCGTTGTTGGACCCAAGTGGCGTTGCACGCTCGCGCGCAGCAGACGCATCTACCTCAGTACGCACCTGACTCTCTACCGAATATGGATCCGCAGGCTGCGTCACTGCAACATAATCCCACTCAGGTTCTGCACCAATCAGAAGCGCCACTGCCGACACGCGCGAGCCCGGCGCCGTGATGAATGGCTCCACCCGATCCGCAATGCGCGAGCGCTCCAACTCTATGTATTGATCCATGTTCCCGCCAACTTCCGCCTCAGCGCGCGCAATCGCAACACTGCGCGGCACTTCAATAGTGGCAACAACGGCGCCGCCCTCAGACTCACGAATGCGCACCGCTACGCCCGGAATATCTGATAGCACGGCCGTCACCAATTCCGCGGCATGCTCTTCGCGCGCATGAACGATGTCTGCCATGGCACGCGACTGCGCATCACGCACCGTGCGAACGCGCCCTGATACTGCATCAATAATCGCCACTGACTCTGGCTTCACGCCTTGACATGCACCAGCCACCATGGCGGCAACGGCATCCACCAGATCCTGAGGCATCGCTCCCGAGCGCATGGCAACAGTGACTGACGCGGTAGCGCCCGAAGCTGCACCAGGCGCAAATGATCGCGGCGAATCGCCAATCACCACACTCGCCCGCTCAACGCCAGGCTGCAACGCAATCGTTGCTTCCAATGTCTTGATGGTGGCAGCAAGCCGACGAGCCCGCGAACTCTCGCCGCTCGCAAAGATTGATTCATCCTCAAGCGCCGTTGCCACTGCATTTGCAGCTGATTTCGGCGCGGCCGCCTCTGCTGCGCGGCGCGCATCACTTGCATCAACCCACAATGAACCGTCCTGGAATTGCGCAGCAATGCCAGCACGCGCAAGAGCCCCGCGCGCCTGATCAATGCCGCCTTCAGGAACTGCAAGGGCCACCCTCGCTGGCGGCTCGCCCGATCGCCATGCCACGAATGCCGCGCCTACAAGAGCAACGCCAGCAAGCGCCACCGCAAGTGCTGCAGCCCGACTGCTGATCTCCGGGACCGACATGCGCGACCATGGCGTCATGCCAGACCTTCCGGTCACGCCCGATGCGTCACCCGCTTCCACAATCTCATGGCGTCCGGCGTCATAGGCGTCATAGGCGTCATCGTCAATCGAGTCCATTGTTTCTCCGTAGCGCGTTAGCCGCGCATATCGCGCACTTGGGCATAGGCCTCAAGCATGGCATTTCGAACCGCTTGCAACATCTGAAACGCAGCGTCGGCTTTACGAGTGGCAAGCAACACGCCTTCAACATCGCATGAAGCGCCGCTGCGAACCATGGCCGTCGCGCGCTCGGCATCGGCCCCCAGTACACGCGCTTGCTCTAAGCCAGCCTGGACGCGCGCTAGCAACGATTCACCCGGCAAGATCGGAGCCGCACTGACTGATGCAGCACCCGACGCGTTCGTGAGTGCCAACGACGCATCCACCCCGGCTGCGCGGGCGGCCTGCACTGCGTGCCCTGCATGTCCGATGGCTGCTATCGAATCCGTCAATGGGAACTCCGGATGCTGTGGGACGCACGCACCCCGCATCCGTGCGGAGGAGCGTGCGTCACCTAACGAATAGATCGGCAGGAACTGCCGGATGACTGCAATTTCTGCGCGGTCGAACAACCATTCTCCTACCCAGGAATCCCCGATCGCGCACCCTT
>JBIKQN010000011.1:0-12018 GCA_044349615.1 Phycisphaerales bacterium | reverse complement strand
CGAATTCTTACTAGTGAACTCGCGGACCACTATCCACCTTCGGACGGTATTCTTCGCGCCTTCAACCTCTTCACATTCAGGAATCATCCAATGGGCTTCATCAAAGAATTCACCGATTTCGCCGTTAAGGGCAACGCACTCGATTTGGCCGTTGGTGTGATTCTTGGTGCCGCATTCGGCAAAGTGGTGAACTCCATTGTCACCGACATCTTTATGCCACCTCTTGGTTGGGTGATCGGCGGCGTGAATTTCACGGACTTGAAGTGGGTCATCAAGCCAGCAGTGGCCGCGGCCGATGGCATTGCTGCGCAGCCTGCAGTAGCTATCACTTATGGCGCATTCATTGATACGTTGATCCAGTTTGGGATCGTTGCATTCAGTGTCTTCGTGGCCATTCGATTCCTGAACAAACTCTCAAATCTTCGTAGTTTGGCGGAGATAAAGAGACTGTCTGAATTCGCGAACCGTGCCACGGATCGCGTGGCAGGCGCTACTGGGCTGTCTGACAAGAAGACCAGCGCCTGACAAAGCTAGGGGCGTGATTCGCCGCCTGCTCGTTCAGGAGATTCGCCAACTCACATATTTGAGATCAAGGTATTCCTCGATCCCATGGTGTCCGCCTTCGCGGCCGAGACCGCTGTGCTTCACTCCGCCGAAGGGCGCTTGTGCGGTCGCAGGCAGGGCGTCGTTGACACCAACGATTCCGTAGTGCAGTGCCTCGGACATTCGCATGATGCGGGCACCGTCCGCTGTAAAGAGATAGGCAGCGAGGCCATACGGCGTACCGTTTGCAATGGCGAGTGCCTCTGATTCCGTGTCAAAGACACATACTGGTGCAATGGGTCCGAAGGTTTCTTCGCGGAAGCAGAGCATGGCAGGGGTTACGCCGGAGAGAACCGTTGGCGCCATGAAGCGATCGGCGCAGCCGACCACCGACAGACGGGTGCCGCCAGTCACCACATGTGCGCCATGCGATAGGGCATCGGCAATATGCGCTTCGGCCTTGCGCAATCCTGCATCATCAACGAGTGGCCCAACGTGTATTCCGGGGGTTCGCCCATCGCCCACCTTGAGCGCAGCAACGGCAATAGAAAGTCGCTTCACGAATTCGTCATGAATCTCGCGCTGCACCAAGAATCGGTTGGCACAGACACAGGTCTGCCCGGCATTGCGGAACTTGCTAGCCATGGCGCCAGCAACGGCTTTGTCAATGTCAGCATCTTGAAAGACAATAAACGGTGCATGCCCACCGAGTTCAAGCGAGACTCGGACTACATTGGCTGCGCTCTTTGCCAACAGTATGCGACCAACGTCGGTACTGCCTGTGAAGCTCACGTGGCGAACGGTCAGTCCTTCAAAGAACGTGTCAGCAATCGCTGGGGCGTCGAGTCCGGTGACAACATTGAATACACCGGCAGGGAATCCTGCTTCTAGACAGAGTTCTGCAATCGCAAGCGCACTGAGAGGCGTTTGTTCGGCTGGCTTCACCACCTGCGTGCAACCTGCAGCAAGGGCTGGACCCATTTTCCGAGTCACCATGGCAATCGGAAAGTTCCATGGAGTGATTGCCGCCGCGACCCCGGATGGTTGACGAAGAACCAAGAGGCGTTTGCCCGGATCGCTAGCGGGAATTGTTTCGCCGTAGATGCGCTTGCCTTCCTCGGCGTACCACTCCAGAAAGCTTGCGGCATAGGCAACTTCAACACGCGCTTCAGCAAGCGGCTTGCCACACTCTTGGCTACACAGATCAGCCAATCGCTCGGTGTCGCGAAGCATGAGCCCAGACAGTGTGCGTAGTGGCTTGGCGCGCTCGATAGCGGCCAAATTCTTCCATGCCGGAAATGCTTGCGATGCTGCTTCGATAGCGATTCGTGCATCGTCTGCGTCGCCATCGGCAACGGAAGCAATCACTGCATCGGTCGCGGGATTTCGGACTTCAAAGGTGCGGGCTGAGCGGGCGGGTACAAATTTGCCGTTGATGAAGCACGAGGTCTGCATCCCGAGATGGTAAAGGCAGAAACATCAAACTGTCGCACGTAGTCCTGCAGCGCAGCCCTACGCCTGTAGAAGCCCGTGTGCTGCCTCAAGACTTTCGGCAATAGGCATGATGGTGTCGAGGCGCGAAGTCCGGATGGCGATCGCCACGCTTGCGTTGGGGGCCAAGAGAATCAGTCGTTGCTTGCGCGCCGCCAGTGCCTGCGCGATCTGCACCAGAAGCCCCATGCCAAGTGACGCTAGGAATGGAACATCAGTGAGGTCGATGATCGTGTGCTTACGTCGGCTCGCCGTGGCGGCAGTCAACTTGAGGTCAATCGATCCGACTCCGACTAGGTCAAGCGGACCAGTGATCTGAACATGCGTGAAGGTTTCCGCGGATTCGATGACGGCGAAGGTTGTTGGCACGCGGGCAGACTAGTTCGTCGCGCCCTGGCATCGGTTGGTGCGTGTCCCTTTGAACATCAACTAAGCACAATCCAAACGATAGGAGGCCAGCATTTCTGCTGACCTCCTATCGATTTAGCACTAGTGGACCTGATCGGGCTCGAACCGACGACCTCTTCCATGCCATGGAAGCGCTCTTCCAATTGAGCTACAGGCCCAGTGTTTGGCGCACCAGTGGGTGAGCCGAAGTGAACGGAGGATCATACCCGCGCATCGGTAACGCACAAGCGCTGCACGCGTGTTTCGCGCGTGCAGCGCTTGGATCAATAACACATGGACCGGAAGCGCGCCGTGCGCGATCTACCAGCGTTCACTGTGCTGCGGTGATGGCGTTCACATAATCGTTCTTTGGACGAATGCCGACCCACTTGCCAGCGGGCTGCCCGTTCTTGAAGAGGATCACCGTGGGGATCGACTGGATTCCAAGGCTGACGGCCAAGTCTTGTGCTGCATCGATGTCGAGCTTTCCAACTTTGGCTTTGCCCTTCACTTCAGTAGCAACCAGATCAATCGTTGGTGCAAGCATGCGGCAGGGACCGCACCACTCAGCCCAGAAATCGACAAGCACCGGAATGGCGGAGTCGAGGACCTCTGTCTTGAAATTTGCGGCGGTAATAGTGACGGTGTCGGGTCCGGCCATGGTGGTCGCTCCTGCTTGGTGATGTGCGCGGTTGGTTCCCGTAACGAACGGTCTACAAGCGCGCCCGGGAGGGAAATGGTAGCCGAGCACGGATTTAGAGAATTGCACGAAAGTCGGGCTTTCTGCGAGCCGATGCCCCATGCGTGACTACGCACACCACCCTTGAGCACTGGCTTGTCCACCGCAGCGAGACTGGCGATGTCCAGCATCGATTGCGGGCGCCTGGCACTGTGAGTGTTGGGCGCGACCCAGCAAATGCACTCGTACTGCCGCACCCCTCGGTGAGCCGAGATCACGCGGCATTGGAGTGGACGCCGGACGCAGCTGGCGAGGGAACATGGCGTATTACTGATCACGGAAGTGCATCTGGAACGCGCGTCAATGATGTGCAGCTAACAGCATTTCAATCACGGGCATTGACGCCTGGCGACCGTGTTTCCATTGGTCCAATTGACTTGCAGTTTCAGTTGCCCGCTCCTGCGGAATCAATGACAATCATTAGTCGTGTAGAGCCACGGGATCGTGTTAGTCATGAGCGTATTGATGCACTTGCTTCCGCTGCACTTCAAGCGACTCATCTTGATGCAGTGCTTGCAATCGGTGCTGCAATTCACGCCGCCGCTACCGATGAGGCGATAGCAGACGCCGCTGTAGATGCGATCGCCCGTATCAGTGGATTTTCTGAAGTGGCATTTGTGCAGCAAGCACAGCCGGACGGGACCTTTTCGGTTGTTGCGTCGCGTGGACCGCGCGCAGCACATTTACGCTTGAGCCACAGTGTTCTTGCCCGAGCGCGGCTTGGTCCCGTGGTGGTAAGTGACGCATGCGAAACAGCGGGCGAATATCACACATTGGCCCGCCTGAGTGTTTCGCGCGTTGTGTGCATCCCGGTTGAACTTGGAAATCGCTTCTTTGGTCTGTTGTATTTGGCTGATGGCGGAGCATTCAGTACTGCGCTTGAGCCAGTAGCGGCGCTCGTTCGATCCGTAGCAGCGGTGACTGCGCTTGCCCTCGCAAATTTAGAGCGGCTTCGAGCGAATGCCGCCCTCGAAGCAGAGCAGCGCGCCATGTTTGATGGAACCATGCATGCATTGATTGCCACTATTGACGCAAAGGACCCATACACGCGTGGTCACTCTGCCCGCGTTGCAGACTTTGCGCATCTCTTGGCAACGCACGCTGGTCTTGATGCCGCTGAGGCAGATCAAGCGCGGCTCTGTGGGCTTGTGCATGACATTGGAAAGATTGGTGTCAGTGAAGATGTGCTTCGTAAACCAGGCAAGCTTACTGACGAGGAGTTTCAACAGATTGCTGCGCATCCAGTCATCGGTCACGACATTCTTCGCGGCATTCCGCGCATGAGTGATGTGCTGTCGGGCGTGCTTCATCACCATGAACGCTTCGCTGGCGGTGGATATCCGCACGGAATTTCCGGCGAGAAGATCCCACTGCTTGGTCGATTGATTTCCATTGCCGATGCGCTTGATGCCATGACCACCAGTCGCACTTACCGTGGTGCGCGCCCCATGGCCACAGCACTTGAGGAAATCACGCGGTGTGCCGGCACGCACTTTGACCCGGAGCTTGCAAAAGTCATTGTCTCGATCGACCGTCGCAAACTACAAAGCATTGTTGGTCTGCACGTGTTTGGCGCACCAGTAGCGCTACCGCCGCACCCTGAACGCCGGACAGACATGTCGCTTGGCAAGATTCAGCCAGAGATCACGCGTCGTACGGCATAAGCCATGCGACGCAGCCCAAGACGCAACACGAAGACTGTCCACGGTGTATCGCCGCGCCCTCGCAGCGCTCTTTGCCACGCATCCGGATCGCATGCAGCACCGCGGGTTCGCACCGTAACAATGCCGGCACCGCGTTCGGCAAGCCACGAAGCAACGGTTTGCTCGCGCGCTGGTAATTCTTCAATGACCTCAAACTGCTCAAACCACTCCGCGCAATCTGGCGTTGGCGGGGTGCAATCGTCGCTCGTCAGTATGCCAAGTCCAGGCGCAGCATCGACGACATTCAAGCGATGAGCAAAGACTCCTAAGAGTTTGGCGCGCTCAAGCGCAGGATCCGGAACGAACAACATGCGCAACATGCGCGACTCGCCTGTGGGTGCATCACCGGGAGTGCCACTCACGGTGGCGCCGGTGCACGCCTTCGATGCGGTGTGTGCTCCGGGTTTATGAGCAAGCGCCCCTGACCACAGCACTTGTTGTAGCAATCGCCCTGATTCACTGATGAATTCCACTTCATCACCGGCCACTCGTTCGGTCATGTCAAGGTCCATTCCCGGACCAAGTTTGATTGCATAACCAGTGCGCCTACTCAGTAATTCCCGCAATGTTTCGAGCGGTGGTAATAGGTCAGCAGCGCGGAAGATTCGATTCCCTCCGAATGAACGCCGTGCAGGGTCAGCATGGGCAAACGGCGCGTTGCCGGGTGCGGCAAGGGCATCGGCGGTGCGGACTGTGACACCAGCATTCTGCGCAGCCATCCAAGCTCGTAGTGGATCAAGTTCAACACCATGGACCTCTGCAACGCGTGCAAGCTCCATGAGGTCGCCGCCAATACCCGTACACAGGTCATCGATGCGTGTGGCGCCCACGGCGTGAAATCGTGCCGCCTTCCACCTAGCAGTGGCTGGCGAGCTGGACATTTCCACGCCGCTTCGGTCGCACCACAGCGTTTCGGCGCGATCAGCGAACTTTGGACGCGCCCGCAGGCGCGCGATGGAAAGTTCCATGGCCGCATTCACCGTCTCGATTGACCAGTGTCGCCGCAAACGTTCGATGGTTGCGGCGGGCGGGGTGGAGTCAATACCGCGCAATGATTCCAAAAGCGGTAGCGCAGCAGGCGAAGCGAGCGATTCCCAAGCGCTGAGTGCGCCAGTCTCTGTCATCGAATTACCGCTTCTCCATAGCACGTGCGCTGGCGGCATCGCCAAGCAGCACGGATAGTGAGCGTAGGTCATTGGTGGAGTCAAACACGATCTTCACGATGATGGTGAGTGGAACAGCAAAGAACATTCCAGCGATGCCCAAGAGGTAACCCCACACCACCAAGGAGAGCAGCACCACTAAGGGCGAGAGCCCCAATCGCGAGCCCAGCAATTTGGGTTGCAACACGCTGCCTATGAGCACTCCCGAAAGGCCTTGTACCACAGCCATTGCAATGGCTACGCCCCAGCCGTGAGTCACCAGTGCAATCGTCACTACCAGCAAACTAGCGACAATCGCGCCGATCGTCGGAATGTAGTTCAGGAAGAACACCAAGAACGAGAGCAGGAAGGCGAATGGAACACCAAGGGACACGCAAGCAATCCAATTGATCACCGCCAGCACTACGTTCAATTGGGTGATCACAACGAGGAATGACCGAATCTTGTCGACCACATTCCCAAGTCCGCTGCTTTGCATGGCGTTTGGAAACGCAACACGCATTTTGGATGGGAAACTTGATGCCTCAGCGATAATGAATGCGCTCACCAGCAGGACGAACAAGAAATTCTGCAGGACCTTGGCCATTGAGATCAAGATCACATCAGCAAAGTCTGTGATCTTCCACGCGTGCGCTTCGCGAAGCAGGCGTTCAGGGTCAAGATCAACGCCCCGGCCCTGCAAGGATTCGAGGCCAGTGAGCAGCAGTTCATCAATCCGTCGCTCATATTCGGGAAGCAGCGGCTTGATGGAAGCTGCCGACTGGCTCAGGTAGTAGCCCAAGCCGAGTGCGCCGCCCATGGTGAGTAAGAGCACGATGATGAGCGCCAACCATCGCGGTACACCAAGCTTTCCTTGTAGCAGTGCCAAGGGCAAGATGGCAATCATGGAGATGAAAGCTGCAGCCAAAATGGGTGTGATTATTCCCGCGGCTTCACGTATTCCCGCGGCTACCACCACAAGGGCGGCCAGCGTCACGAGGATGGAAAGCCCACTACCAGTGGTGGCTTTGGCGGGAGCGGGAGTTGGTTCCTGGAATGGCATGGAGTCCTTGGCGTTCAGGAAGGATTTTTGGGAGTCATTGGATGAATGGGAGTCACCGGTGCAGCAGGTGCGATTGGCGCAACAGGCGGAGTGGGTTCATTGTTCGGGATGTGCGCAATGGGCGCTGGCAGTGTCTTGATGCGGATGTCTCGGTACTCCACATGGTCACCATGTCCAAGAAATCCGATCTTGCCAGTGGTACGACGTGCACCTGGATGCTCCTTGCCACTGAGTGTTCCGCCTTTGAGTGCAGCATCAAGGTCAACATCAAGAATCACCGTGTTGTTGAGGGTTACCTTTGCCTGTCGGCCATTCAGGACGATTTCCTCATCGTTCCACTCGCCCACTGGTCGCATGACGGCGGCAGCGTTCGTGGAGGCGGCAATGCCATACAGACTGCCGTGTTGCTGCCAATTTTTCAGCCATCCTTTGTACTTCTCATGGGCATCATCAAGGACTTGGAATTCCATCCCCTCATACGCCGTATCGCCGGTGCCTGGTGCACGAACGCCGATGCCATTGTTTGCGCCTGGCGTCAACTTGAAGCTCAGGCGCAGGACGAAGTTTGCGTACTCCCCTTCTGTGAAGAGGTTGGTGCCATGCGGGCCGCAGGTAATGGCGCCAGATTCCACCGAGTATCCAGCCGTGTCGCCAGTCCAACCGCGCAGGTCGGTTCCGTTGAAGAGCGATACGAAGCCGGCCTCCACTGCTGGTGGCGCGGTCGCGGTCATCAGCGCCGCACATAGGAAGGAACATGCATGAAGCATGATGGCACGGTACCACGGGGAATTCCACGAATGCGGTTATGCGTAGGCAGGTCCGCTGCACCGGAGCGGACTAACATTGGGTTGCAGATGAGAACCAAACGCAGGATCACCATGAACAACCGCCGAAAGATTGCTCTTGTCTCCTTGGCTGCCACAACGGTTTCGCTCGCCGCTACCCGTGTGCCCCAGGCGCCTCAAGGTTCGATAGTCACACCAGCCGTAGAGAAGCAGGCTGCTCAGGATGGCAAGCCGGTCAAGCAAGCGCCGATGCCGAAGTTGAAGTTGCAGCGCATTGCCCCAGATGTGGTCTTGCGGCGCCCCGTGCAGGTGGTTTTTGAGCCAGGCAGTGATAAGAGCATGTATGTGGTTGAGCAGGCGGGGCGCATCTTGGTGATTGATCCGTTGGACCGCGCAGCAAAGGAGGCGACTGTATTTCTTGACATGCGCAAGCGTGTGAATAGTCGCGGCAATGAGGAAGGCCTGCTCTCTGTGGTGTTTCATCCAGACTTTGCGAAGAATCGATTGTTCTTCACTTACTACACGGCAATGAATGAAGAGAAGAAGCGCATCAATGTTCTTTCGCGCTGGTCTGTTGACAAAGAGACGCAGGTTGCTAAGCCCGACAGTGAAGAGGTGTTGTTGACGTTAGATGATCCATATTCCAACCACAACGGTGGAACGATTCTCTTTGGACGCGATGGCATGCTCTACCTCAGTTGTGGCGATGGTGGCGCGGCGAATGACCCGCTGTTTTCCGGGCAAGATCTTGGATCACTTCTTGCAAAGATCCTGCGCATTGATGTTGATCACCCAGAAGGCGCACGCCTTTACGGGATTCCTAAAGACAATCCATTTATTGCAGTTGCCGGCGCTCGTCCGGAGATTTGGGCCTACGGCTTGCGCAATGTGTGGCGGATGTCCTTTGACCGCACTACTGGAGAACTGTGGGCTGGGGATGTTGGACAGAACCAGTACGAAGAAGTGGATGTCGTAGTAAAGGGTGGGAATTATGGATGGAACGCCCGCGAGGGTTTCCATGATTTCCCTGGAGGTCAACCAGGAAAGTTCGGGAGCAATTACATCGATCCAATCATCGAGTATTCGCACGGCGATGGTGTGAGCATCACTGGTGGATATGTTTCTCGTTGCGCTAAGTATCCAGCACTCGAAGGCGTCTATCTATATGCAGACTTGGTTTCATGTCACATTTGGGGATTGCGCGCGAACAAGGGTGTGCTCCTAGCGGGACCTGAGATACTTCTGACGACGCGCAATCAACTTCCCACGAGCTTTGGCGAGGCGAACGATGGTTCGCTCTACCTGGTCACCTTTGAAGGCAGTCAGGATCCGCGTGCAAAGGGCGCGATCTGGCATATTGCACCCACTCCGTAAGGACATAGACTTCTGCCATGCACGCACCTGTGATCCATTCCCGGTTTCCATTTGCATCAAGAACTTTCATTCGCATGAGCGCCTCGGTGCTCTTGGTAGGAGTGCTGTCTGCGTGTGATTCGGAGAATGACGGCGACCTGTGGGGCGACTCCATGTCGCCAACGCAGATGCAGCGCGCTGATGAAGGACCGGGTCCAGGAGGCAATATGTTTGCCACGACCCAGGGTGACAGCGACGATCCATTTGTTGACAATCCGAGTTATCCGTTTGTGAGTGGTCCGTGGTGGTCAAACCCTGCGTACAACGGTGGCTGAGTCGCCTGATCGAAGGCCGTACACTCCCAGCATGGCGCGTCATCTTCTGCAACTAGAAGGTTTGGAGGCAACGGAATTGACCGCGCTTCTTGATCGCGCAGAGGCATTCCTGCCAGCCGCGCGGGGTGAGGTTTCTGCGAGTCCTGTGCTTTCTGGGCGTTTGGTGGCTAATTTGTTCTTCGAGGATTCCACCCGGACTCGCCTTAGTTTCGAGGCGGCTGCTGCCCGGCTTGGCGCTCGCTCCTTGGCGCTTCAGGGTTCAGGGTCGAGCGCTAGTAAGGGCGAGACCTTCCTAGACACCGCGCTGAATGTGGAAGCGCTCGGCGTGGATGTCATTATCGTGCGCACCAACCTCTCCGGCGGACCAAACCAACTGGTGCGCCATGTTCGGTGTCCAGTCATCAATGCGGGTGACGGTCGTCATGAGCACCCGACGCAAGGGCTGTTGGATTGTTTGACAATCCGGAAGGCATTGGGAGCGATTAAGGGTGCAAATGTTGCGATCGTCGGCGATATTGCGAACAGTCGGGTGGCTCGCAGTGCACTTCATGCGCTGACCACCCTTGGAGCTCATGTTCGGCTCATTGGCCCGCCAACGCTACTTCCCCGCGGTTTTGCGAAAGTGGCTAAATACGCCAATAATGTATTGATATCACATGATCTTGATGTAAATTTGAACGATCTTGATGCGATCGTGATGTTACGAGTCCAGTCGGAACGCGCCGCTGGCGGGGCGATCGCATCAGATTATCGGATTCAGTATGGATTAACCCGTGATCGTGCATCTCGATTGCCATCGCACTGCATTGTCATGCACCCGGGGCCTGTGAACCGCGGCGTGGAGGTGGATGACGACGTGGCCGATGATCGGCGCTGTAGCCAGATTCTGCAACAAGTCACCCATGGAGTGGCTGTTCGGATGGCGGTTCTAGAGCAGGCAATCGTAGGTTAGAAGTTTGTTCGGGTTGTCCGGAGATAATCGGCACAGAAGGGGGTGAAGGTACCCTGCGGTGCGTGCCGATAGCCCTCTCGTCCCTTGAAATTGAATGCATTGGGATGCGCGGCGGTATTGATCCGCGTTAGTGCCGTTCTCTGTCCCTCCTCACAACAGGTTTTGTCCATGACTTTGACCCGTACCGAGAAGCCAACCCATTCAGATCGTGGCGTAGTGGGCGCGAATCTCCCTCTGCGCTTGGTGTTGGGCTTGACGCTCAGTACGGTGCTTTCAGGCTGTGATTACGACAGTTGGATGGATCCAAGCAGAACTGGTTACTTTGAGCACACGCCAACCTCGATTCCAATCCTTCGCAAGATCGATGTGATTGAGGTTGATGAGGATGCCTTTGCCACAGAAATGGGTCCGCCGACAGCAAGTGACTTGGTTGCTGGATCCCCGGAGTACATCTTTGCGTCAGGCGACGGCATTGAAGTGCAAATCAATGATCTGTTTCAGGTGGACAAGCCGGAACAATTCCGGCGCACCATCGATCAATCGGGCAAGATCTTGCTCCCAATTGTTGGGTCGATTCAGGCGTCTGGGATGTCTCAGACAGACCTTGTGGCTGCTATCACTGAAAAACTCAGGCCGATCATTCGCGACCCACGCGTGGATGTGACCATTGTTGAGGGTCGAGCCTTCACGTTCATGGTTGATGGTGAAGTCCGGAACGCGGGCGTTTATGCGCTCTCGCGTCCAGACTTTGATATCGAACAGGCTATTGCCCTTTCGGGTGGTGCTAATCAAGGTGTGCGCCGTGTTCGTGTAGTTCGAACCCTCGCGCGCGATGATGCCACGTCGAACGACGGGGCAGCGAGTGCAACATCCCCGCCATCAGGAGCAGGGGTTGATGGCACCGCCAATTCATCATCAACGGCCAAGCCGGCCGTGGCTCCTGCCATTCCTGCTGAACCACCACCGAGTGTTGATGACCTTCTGAAGCAGATTCAGCCACCGCCAACGGCGGCAGAGCCAACTCCTGCGCCAGCTGATCCGAACAAGCCGGCTCTCCCAGAGCCGGCCGCGCCTTCTTCAACTCCTGCACCCACTAGCCCTGGTGCGCTCCGATCGCCGTCGATGGTGGTGGATGTTGACCAACTTGAAGCGCCCAAGGTTGCTGAAGCGCCAGTGGTTCAGACGGATTCCGCGGTTCAGACGCCGCCAACAAAAATCGTGGCCACCGAGGCTCGCTATGTCTTTGATACTCAGAAGCAGGAATGGGTCTTTGTTCCGGCCGGTAACGCAGGACCTGCGGGTCCTGACACGAACCTGGCTGCGCCCAACTCACCAGGTGGTGCGCTCACCGGCGGCGCTGCAGCAATTTCCGATGGTCGCACACTTGTGCAGCCGGTGAATTTCAGACTCCCCAATGGACGAAAGACACGCGTCATCATCATTGACTGGGAGAAACTCCAGAAGGGTGACTTGACGCAGAATGTCTTGGTCCGACCCGGAGACAAGATCCATGTGGAAAGCGATA
>JBIKQN010000232.1:0-3746 GCA_044349615.1 Phycisphaerales bacterium | reverse complement strand
GTCGTGGCACCAGATTCCATGGCTGCAGCTTCCACCGCCATGAAACTTGAAAAAACGCCTGAAATCACTGGTGTAGAGGCCAATGCAGCGCGTGGTACATCATGTGTGCTTGATGTCCGCGGTGCATCTGAGTACGCAGCGGGTCACTTGGAGGAAGCAGTCAATGTGGCATACACGCGATTGATGCCGAACCTTGCTCAGTTGCCGCGCGGGCAGCGCGTCATGGTGCATTGCGCGCTCGGTGGGCGATCGGCAGCTGCAACTGCCATGCTGCGTCGCATGGGATTTGACGCAGTGAATATTGCGGGCGGATTTGAGGGATGGAAGAAAGCTGGCTTACCGACAGCGGCGCCAGTCTTGGGGCGCGAACCAGTGTTAACTAGCGCTGCAACACCAGGCAAGGCGAGCGGCGGCTGTTGTGGCGGATCATGCCATGGATGACTTGGTGATTGAGATAGCAAGCGGGTTGGTAGTTGGTGCTGGGATGGGCTTGGTAGGTGCTGGTGGTGCCATCTTTACAGTTCCAATCTTTGGTGTGGTGCTTGGTCATGCACCCAAAGCAGCGTTCATTGAAGCGTTGGTGGTGACAGGCGGCATTGCGCTTGTTTCTGCCCTCATTGCTGCGCGCCGTGGATTAGTTGATTGGCGTTGTGTGCTTATCTTTGGAAGTTCAGGCGTTGTTGGTACTCAGATGGCAACGCCTCTTGCAGTGAGAATTAATCCGACGGTTCAGGTATTGCTGTTTGCCTTTGTGGCGGTGTTCGCTGCGTGGCGCATGTGGAAATCAAGCAATGGAAATGACACCGAAGTTGCCGGGGGTGCAACCGCGGGCAGTGCATTGCTTACGAAGGAATCAGCACCGGGATGGCCCACTCGATCGTTGGCAATCGGCACTGGTATCGGTGCACTCACGGCACTCCTTGGCGTTGGTGGCGGGTTTATCCTGATTCCAGCACTCGTGGTGGTAGAGCGCATGCCAATGCGGATTGCTGTGGGAACGAGCCTCACCATCATCGTGATCAACGCTACCGCGGGCCTTCTTGGGCAGTGGTGGTCTGGTGGATTTGGGCAGGTACATGTCGATCTGCAAGCGGTAGGCATCACCGTTGCGGGCGGAATTGTGGGCAGCATGTTTGGCGGGGTGGCTGCGCGGCGCATTCCCCAGGCGGCACTTCGTAGAACATTCGCGATCCTGCTAGTGGTTGCTGGCGTGGGCCTTGCCGCGAAGCACCTGATTTGATTGCGCGGGTTCGCTACGTCACATAAAGGAGACGGCGCCACGCTTCTTTCGAAGGGGCGCCGCCTCTCGTGGGGGCATGGAATGTGAGCGTTGAACCGCTATTTACTGCAGCAATTCGCAGTCGTCGAGCAAGCGGTTGCGCGGTTCCATGGCATTTTTAGAAGTACTGTTGAAAGCATGCAAATTCCGGTGGCGCCCGCAAAGAACAGTCCAACACCCATGAATCCGGTGCCCACAAGGAACCAAGGACTGACGGTTGCTGCAAGGGTGGTAAACACCATCAACATCACGCCCACCGTCACCATTACTTGGCGCATGATGGGAAGCGGTGCTTTGCTATCGCTGATGACGGGTAGCCCCGCGCGCTCCCATTCCACGATCCCACCGGAAATCACGGAAACATTGGCTCGACCCGCATTGCGTAGATCGGTAGCAACTTTGGTAGCGCGTCCGCCTGAACGGCAGAGGACCAAAAGTCGATCGCGTGACTCGGGTCCTGTAAATGCCGCGACCCGAAATGTTGAGCTTGGATGCAAGGCGGCTTTGGCAACATGCTGGCGGCGGTGTTCGTCGGGTTCGCGCACATCAATGATGGTTGCTTGTCCGGACTGAACGAGTTGTGCTGCTTCTTGTGGGGTGACGGTGGGCGCACAGGATGCATTGCTAACGGTGGGAGTAGTGGTCATGGTGGTCATATGCTTGTATGAGTCACGTCAAATGGCGGTGGTTCCGATTGATTGGTGACTTTGGGCAAGATTCGCTTGGTGCAGGGAAATTACCTGAGGAATTCCTAGGGTTTCAACTTCGCTACGCTCCACCTATGGCAGCTCAGACGTCACTTTCAGTGGATCCACAGCTAGCGATTTCAGAGTTGGTTAGGCGCTGTGGGCCGATGGTGCATGCGGTGGTTCTGCGGCTCACCCATAATCGCGCTGATGCAGACGATGTGGTGCAGGAGGCATTTCTTTCGGCTTACAAGCACTGGGGTGAATTTCGGGGTGAATCACAGCCTTGCACATGGCTCCATTCGATTGCTGTGCGCGCGGCGTTGCGGCGCGGTCGGCGGGAGGCTCGGCGCCGCGATGTGGCGCGGGACTATGCGCGCGCCATGCCCTTCATGCAGTCGCGGCTTGCAGAGGCAGACTTTCCTTCACGCTCGGTAGAGGCACGCGAGTTACGAGCAGATGCTCGTGCGCGGGTTGATGCAGCCATGCGCGATGTTGCTGAGCCGTTTCGGAGTGCCTTAGTGTTGAAGGAAATAGCGGGCATGCCGATAGATAATGTTGCGAAGGTATTAGGCGTGAAGGCCGCAACGGTGAAGACACGGCTGTATCGCGGCAGGTTGCTCCTGCGGGCAGCCCTTCTTTCGGATCGGCCACGCACGCCAGTTCCGGCTGCTGTGTACGACCGCGCCACCTGCATGGATTTGCTGCGCGCCAAGATGGAAGCGCTCGACCGTGGCGTGGATTTCCCTGTACAGGACGAGTTGGTGTGCGAGCGATGCCGACAGGTGTTTGCGAGTTTGGACGTGGGGGCTGATGCGTGCAGAAGCCTGCGAGGAAGGACTATGCCCGCACAGCTTCGAAAGAGCATTGAGAAGGCAATTCGGGCGGGGGTAGACGTGCCACCTGCTCGTAAACGCGTTTCTCGGTGAGCACGCGTGGTTTGCTGACCCCGGGCTTGCTCTAGGCTGTGCCCCCTATGGCCATTCTTGGAACACGCAATCTCCTTCTTGTTTCACGCGAGGCTGAGGCAGGGCTGTACTTGCATGCGGAGCCGCTGGGTGAAATTTTGTTACCGCGCCGATACGTAGTGCCGGGCTGGAACTTTAAAGACGCAATCGATGTGTTCATCTATCGTGATTCCGAGGACCGGCTGGTTGCCACCACGGAATCGCCGCTCGCGATGGTGGGCGGATTTGCGTGCATGGAAGTAAGGGACATCAGTGAGAACGCGGGTGCGTTCTTGGACTGGGGTTTATCGAAGGATCTACTGCTTCCATTCCGCGAACAAGGATCGCCTGTGCGTCTTGGTCAACGCGTGGTGGTGGCTGTGTTGATGGACGATCGCACTAACCGCATCATTGCGAGTGCCCGCATCGACAAGCATTTCAGCACCGATGTACCGGCGTACCGTGAGGGTCAAGAAGTCAGCGTTCTTGTGTTTGCAAAGACGCCCTTGGGATTCAATGTGATTGTCGAGAACAAGCATCGTGGTCTGCTGTACCACGATGGTGCGGCACAGACAATCAAATATGGTCAGCAGCTGAAGTGCTTTGTTCGCGCGGTGCGCGAGGACCGCAAGGTTGATCTGGGCCTTGATGCCGCTGGATATCAACGAGTTGGTCCACTCACTGAACAGGTACTAGCCATGCTTGCCCGAACGGATGGGCAGCTCAACATGGATGACGAAAGCACGCCAGAGTCCATTCGTCTTCGATTTGGAGTCAGCAAAAAGGCCTTCAAGCAGGCGCTTGGAAGATTACTACGCGAACGCAAAATCGAAT
>JBIKQN010000231.1:0-3755 GCA_044349615.1 Phycisphaerales bacterium | reverse complement strand
GGTGACCTCGGCCTGGCCCTGGCCATCTTCTTGATCTGGACGAACTACGGAACTGTGCAGTACGACAGCCTGTTCCAAGCGATTGCCGGGTCTGGCTCTGAAGCCGTTCAAGGCGGCTGGTCAAAGGCTGCCATCCCGTTCCTCCTGCTGCTTGCCGTCTGCGGCAAGAGTGCACAGGGACCACTATTTACATGGCTACCTGATGCCATGTGGGGACCGACTCCCGTCTCCGCGCTCATTCACGCAGCAACCATGGTGACTGCGGGCATCTACTTGCTCGCGCGCATGTCGCCCTTCTACACCGCTCAAGCCATTGGTGCCGAGTGGGCTGAGACTGCACTCCTCACCGTTGGTTGGATCGGCTGCTTCACCGCATTCATCGGCGCAACCATTGCGTGCGGGCAGTTCGATTACAAGCGCGTGTTCGCCTACTCAACCATCAGCTCACTTGGCTACATGGTCATGGGTCTTGGTGTGGGAACTGCGTTCGGCGGCGTCTACTACGTCTTCACGCATGCTTGGTTTAAGGCGCTTCTCTTCCTAACGGCTGGTGCAGTGATGCACGGCATGGCTGGACAGGTGGACTTCCGAAAGCTCGGCGGGCTACTCAAGGTCCCTGGCTTCCGACTCACCATGATCTGCATGTTGCTTGGCTGCCTCTGGCTGGCAACCGCGCCCTTTAGCGCAGCTGCCGAATCAAAGGACATCATCCTTCTTACTGCGCTGACAAGCCCTGTGCAGCAGGTTCAATGGATGGGCTGGATCGGCGTCCTTACCGCAGGAATCACCGCGTACTACGCGTTCCGAGTGTGGTTCCGATTGGCCCTTGGTCCGGTGAAGATCGAGCCCGGAGCCGATCAGCATGCCGACCACGGCCATGATGATCACGCGCATGCAGCCGATGCGCATGCTGGCCATAAAGCTGACACGGCACAGCACGGCGGCTCTCACTTCCATCCCCATGCTCCCGGCTTCCGCATCTCGCTAGTGCTCACCCTCCTTGCTATTGGATCGGTGCTGGCTGGACTGCCGAGTTACCTTGCTCACTCCCAGGGCTTCAACTGGATCCAGCGTTTCGTTCAGAACTCCAGCGCGTGGATGCGCGCAGGCAGTGGTCCAGAGCATGGCCTGATCTTGGGTCGGGATGCACACAGCACGCTCTTCATCATTGCCACAGGCGTTGTGGTTGTTGGTTTCCTGCTTGCGTGGATCTTGCATGCAGGGAATCGAGCCCTCGGTGACCGCATGCGAGCCTTCATGCTGAATACCACTGGTCTCAAGTGGATTCCACTTGGCAGCGAACACGGCTGGTACGTGGATCAGTTCTACAACGGCATCATTGGCATACCTGCCTGGCTTGGTGCGCAACTTCTTGCCTTCACTGACCGATTTGTCCTCGACGGCGTTGTCGTTGCGGCCATTGGTCGATTCCCCGGCTTCGTGGCACGGGTCTTCCAGCCGCTCTACACCGGCACGGTGCAGAGCTACGCGCTCACTATGGCGGGCGGAATCGGGCTGATCGTCGCATGGGTTGTCTGGGTTTGGCTCTCGGGAGGTGCTTCGTGACGCTCGCCGTACTTCTAATCGTTCTGCCACTCGTTGGCGCAGTCCTCTGCCTCGGTGCCAGCGAACGCGCTGCCAAGTCGGTGGGGCTCATTGCAAGCCTCGCGGTACTGGCTGTCGCAACGCTCATGGCCTTCGAATTCCCAGCCTGGACCACCGGTATGTTCTGGCCGAACGAAGAGGGCTGGAAACTCTTCACGGCCTTCGGTGTTGACTTCCGCCTCGGCACCGATGCCGTCGGCATGCTCCTCATCATCCTGACCGCGGTTCTGATCCCGTGCAGCATGCTGGTGAGTTTCTCTGCCATCACACAGCGGCAGCGCGGCTTCTATGCGCAGTTCCTCTTTATGGAATCAGCGGTCATGCTCGCGTTCTTGGCGCGTGATGTGATCCTCTTCTACATCGGCTACGAGTTCACCTTGGTTCCGCTGTTCCTGATCGTTGCCATCTGGGGCGGCCAGGACCGTCGTCCTGCAGCCATCAAACTGTGGGTCTACAGCTTTATTGGGTCGGTGATCTCGCTTGTTGGATTCATCTACCTTGCAGCCGGTCACGCCACAGATACCGGCACGCCAATCAACTTCGGCGTGCAGACCTTGGTGGACTACGGTCAGACTCTTCCTGCAAGCACGCAGTGGTGGGTGTTCCTTGCCATCATGGGTGGCTTTGCGGTCAAGGTGCCGTTCGTTCCAGTGCATTCTTGGCTTCCGCTTGCTCACGGCGAGGCACCAACGGCAGGATCCGTGGTTCTTGCCGGTGTTGTCATCAAGATCGGTCAGTACGGCGCACTCCGATTCGCATTCCCGATGGCGCCCGAAGGCGCACTTGCGCTAGCACCCTTCTTTGCCGCGCTCGCCTTGATCGGCATCTTGGGCATGAGTTTGGTCTGCTGGGTTCAGAACGATGTCAAGCGATTGGTGGCCTACAGCTCCATCGCCCACATGGGTCTTGCACTGCTCGCCATGTTTGCCTTCAACGTGGTTGGCATGGAGGGCGGCATCCTGTACATGGTGAACCACGGCCTTTCAACGGCTGGCATGTTCATGTGCATCGGCATCATGTATGAGCGCTACCACACCAAGGACATGGAAGTGGTTGGCGGACTCATGCAGCGCATGCCCATCTGGAGCGTCTTCATGGTGTTCTTTGCCATGGCATCACTTGCGCTCCCTGGTCTCAATGGATTCGTCAGCGAGTTCCTGTGCTTGCTTGGCATCTACACGGCTGATGCTGGCATGAAGACTGGATTCCCTGGAATCCTTGGCCCAACCTACGCATTCTTGGCCGCACTGGCCTTGGTGCTTGGCGCGCTGTATGTGCTGCGCATGCTGCAGAAGTTCGTGTTTGGACCGCTACGCGAGCCAAGCCACGGGCATGGCGGACATGACTCACATGGTGCGCATGGCCATGGCAATCATGCAGGGCACGCCATTCAAGACGTGAACTTCCGTGAGATTCTGGCCATGGCTCCACTTGCAATCGCCTGCGTGGTGATTGGCATCTGGCCAACTCCAATTCTCAACGCGATTGAGCCGTGCGCCGCCAATGTTGTTGCCCCGTACGTCAAGCTCATAGAGCGTGATCTTGCCAACACTCCACGCGCCGCTACCGATGTTGACGCCGACAAGGTCAGCACCGCCCCAGCGACTGCCACCGCCCCAACCGCCGCTCGGGGAGCCATCCAGTGAACACCATGACCCCCGCCATCCTGGCCGCCTCCACCAATCTCGGCCCTAAGTTCATGCTGATCGCGCCGGAGGCAGTGCTCTTTGTTGGCGCTGTTCTGTGTGCTGTCATGGGTCTCTCGCAGTCCCGTGCCCTACGAGCCTCAGTTCCATGGATTGCAGTGGTGGCATTGATAGCCACCTTTGCCACCATGCTGAAGGTGTGGACGCCAGAAGCCGCCACTGCAGCACAGTTACCCATGCCCATGCTCGGCAAGTACATCATTGCACTACTGTGCGTGGTGGGCGTCGGGCATGTGCTTAGCTCGATTGGAAGTATTGATCGCGCAGTTGAGCGCCAAGTAGCCTCTGGCACTGGTTCGTTTGACCCGGTGCGCGTGATTCAAGGCGAGTTCTACGCATTCATTCTGCTTTCGCTGTGCGGCGGCATGCTGCTCTGCCACGCCACTGACTTAGTGTGGCTATTCCTGGCATTCGAACTGTGCTCGCTGCCAACCTATGTGCTGG
>JBIKQN010000230.1:0-3799 GCA_044349615.1 Phycisphaerales bacterium | reverse complement strand
TACTACGACTCTGCAAAGTTTCACAGCGCAAGGATCTTGATATCAGTGCAGTAAGCGGTGCATTCGCGGTGACGCTCAGTGGTGGGCGTCGCGGGAAGGTTGCGCCAAGTGTTGTCTCTGCGCGGATTGCATACGGTGGAGTTGCAGCAACGCCCATTCGCATGCCGGAGGCAGAGCAGGCATTCTGCGGCGAACTGTCGTCGGAGCGCATTGAGGCAGTCGCACAGCTCATAGCTGGCTCAATCGCTCCAATCTCTGATGTCCGCGGCAGTGGTGCATACCGGCGCGTGACTGCCGCAAACATCTTCAGGCGCTTCGGGAACGAGGTGCTCCGTGGCTAATCACCCAGATGCGCACGGTCAGCGCGCTGCGATCATTGCAGACCCCGGATCAGTCCCGCATGATTCTTCGGTGACGCATGTCACGGGAAAGTCCGAATACGTTGATGACCGACCCATGGTGAAGGGTGAGCTTCACTGCGGCGTGGTGTACAGCCCATACGCGCATGCGCGTCTATGTCGCCTTGACACGGCTCCTGCGCTCGCTATTCCTGGCGTTGTGTGTGCGGTGACCGCTGCTGATGTAGCGCACAATGTGTGGGGCACCATCTTCCAAGACCAGCCAATCATTGCAGCCGACGAAGTGCATTTCGTTGGCGAAGTTGTAGCGGTCGTTGGCGCAGAGACGAAAGAGGCGCTGGCGAAGGGTCTAGCTGCGGTTGTAGTGGAATGGCAAAAATTGCCTGACATCCGCACGGTTGTAGAAGCAGTGGCGGCCAAGAGTTTCATTGGATCGGAACGCATGATCGCCACTGGCGATGCCGCAGCGGAACTGGCGCGGTCGCCGCATCGCATTGCAGGAACACTTGAAATTGGCGGCGCAGATCACTTTTATCTTGAGAGCCAAGCGGCGGTGGTCTATCCGCGCGAGGATGGGCAACTTGAGGTGCATTCGTCGACGCAGCATCCAACCGAGACGCAGCATGTGGTGGCCGAAGCCTGCGGCGTGAGCTTCAGCGATGTGGTGTGCATTGCTAAGCGGCTTGGTGGCGGCTTTGGCGGTAAAGAATCGCAGGCGGCGCCGATTGCTGCCTACGCTGCATTGATAGCGAAACGGAGTGGCCGTGCGGCGCGACTGGTGCTTTCAAAGGACGATGACATGATCATCACCGGGAAGCGAAACCCTTTCCGGATTGTGTATCAGTGCGGATTCGATGCGGACGGTCGGATTCTTGCACTTGACGCGATGTTGTACGCCAATGGCGGTGCCTACGCGGATCTTTCCACCGCCATCATGGAACGCGCGATGTTGCACTGCGACAACGCATATTTCATTCCACACATGCGGGTTCGTGGTCAGGTGTGCCGCACCAACTTTCATCCGCACACCGCCTTCCGTGGATTCGGTGGTCCGAAGGGCGTGGCACTTATTGAGTCAATCATTGAAGACATTGCACGTGTCATTGGTCGCGACGCGCTTGATGTCCGCACGCTGAATTGCTACGGACCGGGCCAAGACATCACCCACTACGGCCAGCGTGTGGAAAACAATCACCTGCCTGACCTGTTTGCAACGCTGACAGATCGTTGCGATTACCGCAATCGACGTGCAGAGATTGCAGCGTGGAACAGTGACCGCGCAGGCAATCCGGATGGACATCCACGCGGACTCTCGTTGACGGCGGTTAAGTTTGGCATCTCATTCACTACCCGGTTCTTGAACCAAGGCAACGCGCTCGTCAATCTCCATCGCGATGGCACGGTGCAGGTATCAACGGGTGCAGTTGAGATGGGTCAGGGCGTGAACACGCGCATTGCAGCGATCGTGGCTGAGCAGTTCGGGTTAACTTTGGACTCGGTGCGGATTATGCCGACGTCGACGGAAAAGAACGCGAACACCTCGCCGACCGCCGCGTCTACCGGCACTGATATCAATGGCGCCGCAGCACTTCAGGCTTGTGAGGCCATTTGCTGTCGGCTGTCTGCGTTGGCGATCCGTCTTCGAACAATTCCCCAGGAATCATGGGCAAACAAGACTGCAGGCCTCGGCACCATGCCGGAGGTGGTCGTGGGTGCTGGTGTCGGTCCGCGTGGTACCGATGAACATCGCGTGGAGTTCCGCGGTGGATCGGTGGTGGTAACCGATTCGTCTGGATCGGCGTTCACTGTTGGATTCGCAGAACTTGTGCGCGAGGCGTATCTCAATCGAATCTCGGTGAGCGAGTACGCCCATTACAGCATTCCGGACCTCGGGTTCGACAAGCTCACAGGCAAGGGCAGGGCATTCCTTTATTTCACCCAAGGTGTCGCCGCCAGTGAGGTGGAGCTTGATCGGAACACTGGTGAAGTGAAGGTACGGCGCGTCGACATTCTGATGGACATGGGTCGACCAGTGAACCATGCGCTCGATATGGGGCAAGTCATGGGTGGATTCGTGCAAGGGATGGGCTGGGTTACTACCGAACACCTGGTGTACGACAACAACGGCAAGTTGCTTTCGCATTCACCCAGCACGTACAAGATTCCAAGTGTGCAGGACACCCCGCGGGTGTTCAATGCTGACCTCATCTTTAACCATGGAAATACCGCGAATGTGCGCGGTTCCAAGGCGTCTGGTGAGCCTCCGCTCCTTCTATCGATCTCGGTATGGACTGCCGTTCGTGATGCCATCATGTCGGTGCGCGCGAGCGATGCATCGGCGTACGGCGGTCAGCATGAGCAACTGGTTTCCTTGGCGATTCCTGCCACCGCGGAGCGTGTTTTGCGCGGCATGGCACCGCAAGACTTTGCAGCATGGGATGACCGGGACGCACAGCCAGCGAGGGGATCGCTATGACTCCTAGGATCTTGCAATGAGTTTCTCTATGCGGGATTACCTCCAGTATGCAAGCGCACTGTCTGAGCGCGGCGTGAATTTTGTGACGGTCACGCTGATCGAGCCGGAGGGACATGTTCCGCAGGACATTGGTGCGAAGGCAATCATTACTAGCGGTGGGCTCGCATGGGGAACGGTGGGCGGCGGTCGACTTGAGGCGCGTGCCATTGTCCATGCACAGGAGATGATCACTCGTGCAGAAGCGAGACCGAGTGCGGGGCAAGCCGCCGCTGCGCAGTCGATTGCGCCTGAAATTGTTCGCTATGAATTGCAGCGGGACCTGAACATGGTCTGCGGCGGTGCGGCCACCTTCTTCTACGAACTCTCAACGCTTCCCCGTTGGAATATCGCAGTATTTGGCGCCGGGCATGTGGCGCAGGCCACGGTTTCGCTTCTTTCCACCTTTAATTGCAGTCTGTCTTGCATCGATCCGCGCGAGGAATGGCTTTCGCGGATCGTTGATCGGCCGAATCTTCGGAAGGTGCTCGCGGCGGAATCAGCCGGGGCAGTGACGGCACTTCCCGCAGGTACGTTCTTTCTGTGCATGTCACAAGGTCACGCAACGGATCTTCCCATCGTCCGTCAGATCCTCAATCGCGGTGATGCTTCATTTGTCGGGGTCATTGGCAGCGAGCCAAAGGCGCGGACCTTGCGAAGCGTCCTGGTAAAAGAAGGATTCGCAGAAGATGTTGTTGCGCGGATTCGCTGCCCACTGGGACTGCCGATCGGCTCGAATTCACCTGCAGAGATTGCGGTCAGTATTGCTGCGCAATTGCTGCAAGAGCGCGACGCTAGCGCGCCTCAGTCTCGGTGATGAATGACCCGTCCATCGGTCCCTGGTGCATGTTCCCCGCTGACATCAAGATCGGGTCGACCATCATCTTTCACATCGCCCCGAAGTGTCTCGACAGCGTGCGGAAGAATA